>JACMQE010000212.1 GCA_014377145.1 Glaciimonas sp.
AGTAGCTTCTGGTGGCGAGCTGGCGCGGATAGCGTTGGCGATTTCGGTGATCACTTCCAGCGCCACGGCAACGCCAACGCTGAATTTTGCTGAAGTTGATAGCGGTATCGGTGGTGGAGTCGCCGAAGTCGTGGGGCGTTTGCTTAAGCGTCTGGGTCAGGCGAGACAGGTATTATGCGTGACCCATCTGCCGCAAATCGCCAGTCAGGCTAATCAACATTTTCAAGTCAGCAAGCAAAGCGCTGCAAACAAGACCGTATCGGCAATTGATGGTCTTGATACCAAAAGTAGGGTTGAAGAAATTGCCCGGATGCTAGGCGGAATTGAAATAACTGCCACAACGCGCATGCACGCCCGTGAGTTATTGGCGTCGTAGCAACAATTTTTGAACAGTGGTACGTTGATCTGCCTTGTTACGGTGGCGCTCTTTTGAACGTTTGCCAATTCATGTTTTGATCTTCTACCGAAAAGCCAGCATTAAGTTGCGGTTAAAGCTGCGTGCGCCGACTGGCGTCGTAGCAATTTTTTGGGAAAATACCGTATGACTTTTCGTAAAGAACCGCCTTTCACCCACGGTGCCACGCGCAAAACAGCATTGGTGCTGGTCAATCTGGGAACGCCGGACGCGCCTACCTCGAGCGCCGTGCGAGGGTATTTGAAGCAGTTCTTATCCGATACACGTATTGTCGAAATTCCACGTGCAATCTGGTGGTTAATTTTGCACGGTATTATTTTGCCTTTTCGCTCAAGCAAGTCAGCGCAAAAATATGCGTCGATCTGGACCAACGAAGGTTCACCGCTTAAAGTGAATACTGAAAAGCAGGCGACGCTGCTGCGTGGCTATCTTGGTCAACGCGGTCACAAGATTGAGGTTGTCTATGGCATGCGCTATGGCAATCCATCGTTATCCTCGGTATTGGATAAGTTGAAGGTCGATGGTTGCGATCGTGTCCTGATTTTACCAGCATACCCACAGTATTCAGCGACTACCACTGCCTCTATTTTTGACGCCGTCTTTACACATTACGCGCAGGTACGGAATATTCCTGAGTTGCGTTTGGTGAAAAATTACCATGATCACGATGCTTATATACAGGCATTAAAAGAACTAGTACTAGCCCATTGGGGCATGAACGGTATGCCAGATAAACTGGTGATGAGCTTTCATGGTGTGCCGAAGCGGACACTGCTCTTGGGAGACTCTTACCATTGCGAATGTTACAAAACGGCAAGGTTGCTGGGGGAGGCATTGGGCCTGTCACAAGACCAATATATGGTGACCTTCCAATCACGCTTTGGTAAGGCAGAATGGCTGCAACCTTACACCGCTCCGACTTTGGCAAAGTTGGCTAAACAAGGAATTGTTAGGGTCCATGTAATTTGTCCGGGATTCACTAGTGATTGCCTGGAAACATTGGAAGAAATCGGGATTGAAGCAAAGGCAGATTTTTTGAAAGCCGGCGGTAAGGAATTTAATTTGATTCCCTGCCTGAATCAATCAAAAGCCTGGATCAATGCATTAGTAATATTAGCAGAAGAGCAATTAACCGGTTGGCCAACGCTTTTATCAATTAGCCAAATTGCCGAACAGAAACAGCAGGCGGTGTTGCAAAAGAACGAAGCGATCCGCTTAGGTGCAACTTCATAAAAGCAGCCATATGAGAGTGGGCAAAGAGTTAGTGTTTTAAGTATATTTAAGATTAATTAATAGATCGAAATTAAATTAGAATAAATGACCCAGCCGGCTGCCAGTGAAATATAAACGAGCATAATGGCATGAATAAAAGGCAGTTTCACTATATTCCCCTTGCAAAATCAACTTATGTATCTTGAAATTCCACGTGGAAGAGCAATTTAATACAGGGATACAGGATAGAATCATTGCGGCATTACGGCAAATCTAAATCGGTAAAATGCGCAAAAAATTGTTGTAAAAATGGCATTTTCATGGATACAAATCCCTTGAAAAAGTAGGAGGTAACCCCATTTGGCTATTCATAGATTCATAGATTCATAGATTCATAGAGGGTTAGTATTTAGTCGAACCGTATTATTTGCAATATTCCCATCAACATATAAATACATTAATTATTAAGTCATAAATTGCTAGAAATTTTGAATGGAAGATATGGAAAAGCAAACCACGCAAGTTGAAAACGAAAAAATTATCACTGAAGAACAGGCAGCAATGATGCCTGAATCACCTCTGGAAATCGCATTAGCCGAAGCGCAAGCTAGAATTGTAGACATGCAAGATGCGTTTTTACGTGCAAAAGCTGAGTCTGAAAACATCCGTCGTCGTGCCCAAGAAGATATTGCACGTGCCAGCAAATTTGCCATCGAAAACTTTGCTGAAGCAATATTGCCGGTAAAAGATAGCCTTGAAATTGCTTTAAAACTAGAAGTACCATCAATTGAATCGTTGAAAGAAGGCGTTGAAATGACGCTAAAACAGCTGATTGCAGCGTTTGACAAAAACCGTTTGCTAGAAATTTCCCCCGAGCCGGGTGAGCGGCTGGATCCGATGAAGCATCAAGCAGTTTCAATGGTTCCTGCCGAGCAGGAAGCCAACACTGTCGTCAGCGTGCTGCAAAAGGGGTATACCATTTCGGATCGTCTGTTACGTCCGGCATTGGTAACGGTAGCACAAAGTAAGTAAAACTAAGCGAGAGAAATCAGCCGAAAATAAGCAAAAAGATGAAAAATAAGCGCTTATTTTGATCTAAAAAAACTTAAAAGCATCGTTTTTCCCCCAATGTTTAAAACATTAAATTCACAAATTTAGCAAAGGACAGCATCATGGGTAAAATTATCGGCATTGACTTAGGTACTACCAATTCTTGTGTTTCTATCATGGAAGGTGGCAAGCCTAAGGTTATTGAAAATTCAGAAGGTGTGCGTACTACGCCATCCGTTATCGCTTATCAGGAAGATGGTGAAATTTTGGTCGGTGCACCGGCAAAACGCCAAGCAGTCACTAACCCAAAAAATACTCTTTACGCAACCAAGCGCCTAATCGGACGTAAGTTTGACGAAAAAGAAGTGCAAAAAGACATCAGTTTGATGCCTTACGAGATCACCAAAGCCGATAACGGCGATGCATGGATTGCGGTCCGTGACAAAAAACTGGCACCGCAGCAAATTGCTGCAGAAGTGCTACGCAAAATGAAAAAAACTGCTGAAGACTACCTTGGCGAAGAAGTCACTGAAGCGGTTATTACCGTTCCTGCGTACTTTAACGATGCCCAACGTCAAGCAACGAAAGACGCTGGCCGTATTGCTGGTCTGGACGTCAAGCGTATCATCAATGAACCTACTGCTGCGGCGCTAGCATTTGGTCTGGATAAGACTGAAAAAGGTGATCGCAAGATTGCAGTGTATGACTTGGGTGGAGGAACTTTTGACATTTCAATTATCGAAATCGCTGATGTTGATGGTGAAATGCAATTTGAAGTGTTGTCTACCAACGGTGATACTTTCCTGGGCGGTGAAGATTTCGATCAACGCATGATCGATTACATCCTGGAGGAGTTCAAGAAGGTTAACGGTATTGATCTAGGCAAAGATGCGATTGCATTGCAACGTATCAAAGCTTCCGCAGAACGTGCAAAAATTGAATTATCATCTTCGCAACAAACTGAAATAAATGAGCCTTACATTGCGATGGCGAATGGCGCTCCAGTCCATCTGACGATGAAGATGACACGCGCCAAGTTGGAATCGTTGGTAGAAGAATTGATTGAGAAGACTATTGCGCCTTGCCGTATTGCGATTCAAGATGCGGGGGTTAAAGTGACGGACATCGACGATATCATCTTGGTTGGCGGTATGACCCGTATGCCTAAGGTGCAAGAAAAGGTTAAAGAATTCTTCGGTAAAGATGCTCGTAAAGACGTGAATCCAGATGAAGCGGTTGCCGTCGGTGCTGCAATTCAAGGTTCTGTTTTGTCTGGGGATCGTAAAGACTTGTTGTTGTTAGATGTTACCCCTCTGTCGCTCGGTATCGAGACCATGGGCGGCGTGATGACTAAGATGATTAAGAAAAATACAACCATCCCGACCAAGTTTAGCCAAGTGTTTTCTACAGCTGATGACAATCAGCCAGCAGTGACCATTAAAGTGTTTCAAGGTGAGCGCGAAATGGCCGCTGGTAACAAAGGTCTGGGCGAATTCAATCTGGAAGGTATCCCGCCAGCATCTCGCGGTACACCACAGATCGAAGTGACTTTCGATATCGACGCAAACGGTATTTTGCACGTTGGTGCGAAAGACAAGGCAACTGGTAAGGAAAACAAGATCACCATCAAGGCTAACTCCGGTTTGACCGAAGAAGAAATTCAAAAGATGGTGCGCGATGCTGAATTGAATGCTGAAGATGACAAGCGTTTAAAAGATCTGGCAGCAACGCATAATCAAGGGGATGCGCTAGTCCACTCAACCCGCAAATCGTTGATTGAGTATGGCGATAAGTTGGAAGCGTCTGAAAAAGAAAGCATCGAAGCGGCGATCAAAGAGTTGGAAGAAGCATTGAAGGGCATCGACAAAGTGGCTATCGACAATAAATCCGCAGCGCTGAGTACAGCGGCGCAAAAACTTGGTGAGAAAATGTATGCTGACATGCAAGCACAGCAAGCTGCTGCTGGTGCTGAAAGCACAGTTGCTTCTGGTGCATCAGAAGGTAAAGCCAAAGAAGATGACGTTGTGGACGCTGACTTTAAAGAAGTAAAAGACAAGTAAACTTTCGTCCGGCGGTGCACTGGAGAGTATGCCAATGCACCGTAATGACGCGCCGGACAAAGCTTTAAGCTCTGTTCGGCGTTTTCGCTTAGAACAAATTGCTATGTTGCTACGTGTGCAAATCGGCACATACCTTTGAAAAGTCACTCGTGATAGCTAATAAACATGTTCTTCAATAATAGGATGCCAAAACATGGCGAAACGTGATTTTTACGAAATTCTGGGAGTTGCGAAAAACGCTTCTGATGAAGAAATCAAGAAGTCCTACCGCAAACTCGCAATGAAACATCATCCGGACCGTAATCCGGATAGCAAAGGTGCTGAAGATAAATTCAAAGAGGTGAAGGAAGCCTACGAGATGCTGTCCGATCCACAAAAGCGGGAGGCATATGATCGTTATGGTCATGCTGGCGTAGATTCGAATATGGGCGGTGGCGGTAGCAGCGGGGGGTTTGCCGACGCTTTTGGCGATATCTTCGGCGATATCTTCGGTGGTGGCGGTGGCGCGCGTGGTGGACGCGGCGCTGGCCCGCAAATTTATCGCGGCGCGGATTTACGCTATAACCTAGAAATCACACTAGAGCAGGCTGCACACGGTTTCGATACCACAATTCGCGTGCCTTCCTGGGATGCGTGTAAGCCTTGTCACGGCAGTGGTGCGAAGCCCGGGACTGAGCCAGTGACATGCCCGACTTGTGGCGGTCATGGTCAGGTCCGGATGCAGCAAGGATTTTTCAGCATTCAGCAAACGTGCCCAAAGTGTCACGGCAGCGGCAAGGTTATTGCTGAGCCATGCGCATCTTGTACAGGTGCTGGTCGTATCAAACGGAATAAAACCCTTGAAGTCAAGATTCCTGAAGGAATCGACGAAGGTATGCGCATCCGGTCCTCTGGTAATGGCGAGCCGGGCATGAACGGCGGATCTCCAGGTGATTTGTATGTCGAAATTCATATCAAGCAGCACGGCGTGTTTCAGCGTGATGGCGATGATTTGCATTGCGAAATGCCCATCTCGTTTGCCAAGGCTGCTTTGGGTGGCGAAATCGAAGTACCGACGCTCAATGGCAAGGTGTCGTTCACTATTCCAGAAGGAACGCAATCAAGCAAAACCTTCCGTTTGCGCAGCAAAGGTATCAAGGGTGTTCGCTCAGGCTATGCCGGCGATTTATTTTGCCATGTCGTAGTGGAAACACCTGTCAAATTGAGTGATCGTCAGAAAGAACTGCTACGTGATTTCGATTTGCTGACAACCGAAGGTGGCGCAAAACACAATCCTCAAACCAAGTCGTGGAAAGACAAGGTCAAAGAATTCTTTGAATAACTGGCATCTTGTTTTGTTCGTTTTAAATAGCTGTTGATCGCAGCCGATCCAAGGCTTTTTTACTAGGGCGTGTTGACATTTATTTCAATCAAAGTACCGAGGCCGCGAGAGTCTCGATGAGGCAAAGCGCGAAGCGCGTTTGTCGTAACGTGTAGCGACTCTCTTAAATTGCTTGATATGCGCAAAAAAATGCTCTACTACATGACGGTTTCGGTGCTGATGTTGATCAATTTCTCTTTGTTCTTTCCGGGTTGCTTTGGGTAGAATAACCGTCTTGGCGCTTTTACCGGTAATACAGTCAAGCAGCGCATTTTTGTCATGGATTTCCTGTGCGCGCTACCCACACAACACCGCCTCAATAAAGAGACGATTATCAGCCCCACTACGCCCTCTATCATCCGCTTTGTCGCGCACTAATGGGGCTAGGGCCTTCCATTGATTATCTCGTAACATCAGTCTAGGGCGTGTTGCCATTCAAAAGATATAATGTGGAGAGAAGTGATTTTAAGGGTGTTATCTTTTCTTGATTTGTGTTTACATTCTGGCTTTTGGGCGCTGACAAGGCAAGGTAGGCGGTCCCTGGTCGACACGTTGAGGAGAATCGCTTATTTGTTGAGGCAGTGTTGTAAATAGCAAGGACAGGTATCCCGTGGCGCTATTTTCCCATTGAATTTAGTCCATGGAATAGTGTGTACGGTATATTTTGCGCGATGGTCGGACAAGGACGTATGGCAGAGCGTTTTTGCGGCATTGCAAGAAGATGTGAATTTTGAGGAAGTTTTTCTCGATATTGCGATCGTGCGCGCCCGCTAGCACGCGCCGCTGGCGCCGCTAAAAAAGTGAGCAGGCTCTTGGGGACGTTCTAAAAGAGAATTGAACACCAAAATTCATGCGTGCGTTGAAGGGCTTGGGCAATTGGCGCGCTTCATTCTTGTCGACGGGCAGCATTCAATGACATAACGCAGGTAGAAACGTTGATTGGGGGTAGACGCTACTACATTCCTGGTCGATAAAGTCTACGATGCCGATGCGCTACTCGCTTGTATTGCGAGCACAAATGTCAAGGCTATTATTCCCCCGAGAAAGAATTGAAAAGAACAGCCAATAATTGACCGACATCAGTACGCCATCAAATTTTCTATAAATAAATGTTTATTCTGAAAAAATAAATCTTGCTTTACAGTTTGGCTTAAATAACATTAAGTTGATTTACGTGAACTGCAACAATATCATGCTAATTAAAAACTTATCCTGAACGGAAGACGATGACAAAGCATAAAGACGCCCTCACCCAGGAACAACTTTTCGATAGGAACCGTCAATGGGCATCTGCCATGACAGCGCGCGATCCAGAATTTTTCCAAACGCTGGCTGCCCAACAGTCCCCAGATTATTTCTGGATTGGCTGCTCTGATAGCAGAGTTCCTGCGAATGAATTACTTGGTCTTCTGCCCGGCGAATTATTTGTCCATCGCAATATTGCCAACGTAGTTGCCCATAGCGATCTCAATTGTTTATCTGTATTGCAATTCGCTGTCGATGTACTGAAGGTTAAGCATGTGTTCGTCGTCGGCCATTATGGCTGTTCGGGTGTGCATGCTGCGCTGACTAAACGTCGTGTCGGGCTTGCCGACCATTGGCTGCGGCATGTCCAGGATGTGCATCAAAAGCATGGGCGTTATTTGGGAGACGGGTTGTCGGAACAGTTACGGCATGATCGCTTATGCGAGCTTAACTCAATGGAGCAGGTTTCCAACATTTGTCAGACAACCATTGTGCAGGACGCTTGGGAATGCGGGCAGGCCTTGACTATCCATAGCTGGATGTACGGTTTGCAAGATGGCTTGCTCCGCGACTTGGATGTGACAGTAAATGGACCGGATGATTTAGCGTCAAGTATGGTCTGTAGTTTGAAGCGTTACGAAGCGTAAATTTAAGCTTGAATGCAAGTAATAACCGACATTATTGATCTGCGAGAGTGACTGTAAAAGTCAAGAAAAATAAGCCAAAAAAAATCGCCAATCTGGCTAATTGGATTGGCAATTTTTTGTTATTTTATTTTTTTGATCATGTTAACGTCGTATTCAGCATATCAGAAACAATGTTCCAGTGCCGGAAATGACGTGTCCTTGACCGCAGCGATATAGGCTTTTACGGCGGCATCAATGCTGGTCTGACCTTCCATGAAATTCTTTACGAAGCGTGCTTTGTGACCAGGAAAAACACCCAGTAAATCATGCAATACCAACACTTGACCAGAGCAATCCGGACCAGCACCGATACCGATGGTCGGGATGCTAAGCAATGCAGTGACTTCTTTGCCTAACAATGCGGGGATCGCTTCCAGCACAAGCAGGCTGGCACCAGCGACCTGCAATGCCAGCGCATCCGCTTTCAATTGATTTGCTGCTGCGCTAGTTTTACCTTGTACTTTATAGCCCCCCATCTGATGCACCGATTGGGGCGTCAAGCCAAGATGGGCGCATACTGGAACCGCACGGTCGGTGAGAAAACGCACGGTCGGCGCTAGCCATGCTCCGCCTTCAATTTTGACCATCTGCGCACCGGCCTGAATCACCTGCACTGCGTTGGTGAAAGCACTTTCGTGCGTGCCATAATTACCGAAC
>JACMQE010000213.1 GCA_014377145.1 Glaciimonas sp.
AGATAGCGAGTCTGATTCAGATCCATTTCCATACCATCGATGATCGCTTGTAGATGCTGACCGTTAAGTTGATAATTGCGCAGATGAGGTTCTAGCGCCTTGGTTACTGGATGGGCGGGATTGCCGCCCATCATCGCAGCAATTTCTTTACGCCACCACATCAGCTTAGTACGCGCCACCGCTGCGTCGGTGCAATTATCGACGGTATCATCTACTTCGCGACAAAATGCATAGAGGGCGGTAATGGCACGCCGACGCTCTAGGGGTAAAAATAAAAAGCTGTAATAAAAACTTGATCCGCTCTGGGCGGCTTTTTGCTGGCAGTAGTCGTCAGGAGACATGAGAGACTTTGTATTCTTATGTGATGTTTTGTATTACAACAACCGAGGTCGCTGTGATGCTTAATGAGTGTAAACTTGTAATACTAGCTAAGTGTGTTGGGTAGCAAAAGCCAACCTACAATAAGCCAATTGCAAAAACTCAATGAATCCAAATGAAGGCTACGTTGGCGTAAGCCACTGGATTCAGATTGCACGCCATGCCAAAATAAGCCAATCGATCTTTCCTAGCTTTGGCCGATGCCGAAAAATATCGTATTCAACGTCTTCAAGGCGCTCTAGGATCCGTAGTCCGCCTTGAACGACCAGGCGCAATTCCCAGCCGATTCGTCCAGGGAGCCGTAATGCTAGCGGCGCAGCATCAAGCATCATTTTGCGGGCGCGCTGTACTTCGAACTGCATCATATTGTGCCAGTCTTGATCAATATTGGCAGTAGCAATGTGCGTTTCGCTTACGCCGAAGCGCTCTAAATCTTCTTGTGGCAGATAAACGCGCTGCTTGTCCCAGTCAATGGTGACGTCCTGAAAGAAGTTAATGAGTTGTAAGGCGGAGCAGATTGCATCGGAATCTTGTATGTTTTGTTCTGTTGCAGCATCGTATAAGTGCAGCATTAAGTAACCAACAGGATTTGCCGAACGTCGGCAATAATCAAGCAAATCTTCAAAGTTAGCGTAGCGCGTGGTGACAATATCTTGCTTAAAAGCGGATAACAGGACGTAAAATGGTGTTATTGGTAGTGCGTATTCTGCGATAGTTGTGTGTAATGTCTGAAACAACGCACTTTCCGCGGGTTGTTGCTGTTCAATACGGTCCAATGCAATCTCATACATGCCTAATGCGGAAAGTCGCTCTTGCGGGCTGGCATCGCCTTCATCTGCAATGTCATCGGCGCTACGGGCGAACGCATAAATTGCCTGCACCGCTGGTCGTAACCGTACGGGTATTAGCCATGAGGCAACGGGAAAATTCTCGTAATGATTGATGAGGTTAAGTTTGGGCATAAGTATCGGCGGAAATATAGTTATAAGCGATCATATTGATGGGTTTTTGAGTAGTATGAATGCAGCTGGTGACAGATGATTTCTGCAATATTCGGATAAGAGTAAACGGAGCGGTGGATTGCCAGCGCTAAAATGATGCTTTATCGGAAATTTATTTGCATTTGCCCGACTATTTTTATTACCGGCGGCGCTCTTTTCAGCCGCGAATAGTAAAGTAAAACTGGCTATTCAAGATAAATTTGCAGCAATTTATCGATGCAATGCTCTACTTAGTTGACTCACCGTGAAGAAGTTTCACTCATAAGTTATTTATATATAAACGAGTTTTGGCTGAGTTTTTTGGGTAAAAATGATGGTGGTAATTCACCTATCCGCTACTTTATGTAGAAAATACGGTGTTGCATCTATAATCAGATAGCGTTGTTAAACGATATTTGATAGGATGCTGCCTCTTGACGCGGATATGGCGAAATTGGTAGACGCACTAGATTTAGGTTCTAGCGTTGAAAGACGTGGGGGTTCAAGTCCCTCTATCCGCACCAAGACTAAAATTAAAAAATGTATTAAAGCTAATTGTAGCGTGCTTTTTAAGGTCGCAAGATGTCGAAATGGCTCTCTTTATGAGGGCATTTTTGTGGTCGTAGCATTCGCGCTCTGCATTGTCTGTTTGTGTGCAGATTTTTTTCTCGATCCCTATTGAGTTCAGTCGTAATACAACTCACCAATGGGCTGTTCTGGTGTTGTCCATGGATATTATAGTTCGCAACCTTGGTGAAGTATAATATCTGTTTGGGATTGAGGCGGAGCGGCTATTTGTATTAAATTGAATTTACTGTCCTTAAGGGTTGGCATGCGCATGAAGCCCTTGATTGCAAGATTAGGGCTTGCCATAATTGGTGTCTTCGACCTTAGTTTAATGGACACCGCGTATGCGGGATCAGAATCGGTGGGTAAAGTCAGTGCTGCGTTTCGTTGGCTTGGATATAACAACCGGGTTGTGATTGAGGCCTATGCCGATCCGAAAGTACAGAGTGTCACAGGTCATGTTTCACGTGCCCGAACCGGCGGCGTGAAAGGATCGATGGCCCTGGAAGAAGACCGTGCTGAGGCTTCAATTGCTTGTCACCAAGTCGTCGTAAGTGTGCGTTTTTCCTGATAAATTACAGTTACAGGAAGATTTATTCACGGAACGCAGTCGTTACTGTTTAAGCGTTTGCATACCGCTCATGTATTATATCCGAAGCGCAATACGTTGATCTATTTGACTTACTCGGATCACTTGATCGACGGCAGCCTGCAAAACAGCATTGTTATATTAGTACTTGTTCGGACGGCTACACGAATTCCAATAAAGTAGAGTCATTGTACGTCGTGCCCGGTTTTGGTGCAATTAACGGTTTTATGTATAGAATATCGGACTTTAGAGTGCCGATAACAGTGTATAAATGGCAACATTTAGCCTTGTAAGCACCAGAAAACGATAGTTATTCAGAGTTTGCTGGCGCTTGTGTTACTCAGGTCACACATATAAAACACAGAATTTTTAATTTTTGGACGATTCACATGGCAACTGCAGTCGAAACTCTGAACAAACTTGAACGCCGTCTTGCCATTACTATTCCGATAGTCGAAGTGCAAACTGAAGTTGAAAAGCGCCTAAAAGTGCGTGCCCGTACCGCCAAAGCGCCGGGCTTCCGTCCTGGTAAAGTGCCAATGAAAATGGTCGCTGCGCAGCATGGCTTTCAGGTTGAAAGTGAAGTGCTGAACGATAAAGTCGGTCATGCATTCAATGAAGCTGCGAACGAAAACAATTTGCGTGTTG
>JACMQE010000214.1 GCA_014377145.1 Glaciimonas sp.
CGGCCATGGCAGTCAGGAAGCATGCGGTTACTGCAATCTGTTTGCGCATAGCCCTTTTCTGCCGAACACCCTATACAAATCACCTATACGGCCATCACCCACCACGCTTCCATCGCCGCCCTCGGTGCCGCGTTTCGTTCTTACACCGTTGCTGCTGCAAGCCGTCCACAGCCGCCGCGGCTGGGGTTATCCGCTTAATACGCTCTAGATTTTTCAGATACTGCCCGTATTACGTATTTTATAGCGCTAGAGTTTTAGCACACTTATTTACGCAGTAACTTGCAGCATTACTCTTTCTCGATGGGATTCACATCATGCGAAACGCACTTACACGTGCGGCGTTTAGACTTGCTATTGAAAACCTGACACCGCTTGGTCACGCATATGCCGTAGCAGGCAAACGTATTTTCCAGCTAATATGGCAGTCGATAATTCTGGGGTTGGTGACGAATTGAATTTTCAGTACAGTCATACATACAGGCAAAGATTTTGATGATCTACCAGACAGATTAGGCTAGCTGAAGCCGTTTGCAATTACGGCCACACTTGGCCCACAGCAATACACTAGCGACAGTAATATGCCGAACGCGCTGAATTGGGACATTAAACTGAATACAGCCTGCCGTATTTGCAATCTTTCGTCAAAATATTGATCTGCCCAAACCTTTTTCAAACATGATTCTGGTATTGGAACTGGCGATGAGAACCTGTACCAGCGGCATTTGTTTGGGCCCTACTTACTGGTACGCATTCTGTGGAAATCACAGAGGATGCAGATCGGTTTAAAAGGCCAGATACCGGCCAATCGTGCTAGTGGGCATAGCATCGGCGTGTTGCTGCAAAACCATTTTTTTCGACAATATTTTTTCCCACACCATCGGAAAACCTATTTTTTAAAGGCTTTTATTATGTATAACGCTGCTTTTAATGGCGCTGTTTAAACGCTCTTCATTGCTCTTTTAATCGCGCTAAACGGCGCGCTTTCTGGTCTTTTAATTTGCCACTTTTGGCGACCGTCGGGGCACTCTGTTTAGGCGGCATTAGTCAGGCATGGGCACACGCATAACCAGAAAATCAGTCGACCGTCGCCGGTGCCGTGATTAGTGCGCCGCAAGAAATTCGCATTACCTACAACGAAGCACTGGAACCAGCCTTTAGCAGGCTGATGGTCAACGACGCTAAAGATAAGCAGACCAATAGCGCCAAAGCGGAGGTTGATACGAAGACGCATAAAACCATGCATGTCGCACTCCCTGCATTGCCGATCGGGAAGTATCAGGTGAAATGGGTGGTGGCGGCGGATGACGGTCATCGTACGCAGGGTAGTTATACATTTACGATGAAATAATGGGAGTGATCGCTAATTGGCTGCAACCATTTATTACAACTGTATTGAATACAGCGCTAGCACTGGGGGTTGGTGTTACGGTGCTGCGACCGGCACTCCAACCAATTACGTTGGCAACGCTTGAACGCATCGGCTCGCTCGCATTACACGTTGGGTTTGCGGGCTGCTTGGGATTGGGTTAGTAGGGTATTGGTGGGTGGGGACGGTTGCCATGACGAATACCGTGCTTGTGAACTTGCCGGCCTCTCTTTGGTTAGTATTGACGCATTCACATTTTAGGGCGATGCTATGAGTGGCACTAGTGGCTTAGGTGCTGTTAGTGGTGGCAACGATCGGCGTTGCATTGTTTTGGATTCAGCGTATGTGTGGATATTGTTGGCGAAACTCTGTGCGGTAGCGATTACGGCGGGTCTTGGTGTACGGAATCGTTGGTATTGGTTAGTGCGGCTTGATCAGAATCATACTTTGGGTGCTAGCAGATTTAGGGCTGTATTACTAGGAGAGATGGTAGTGCTGCTGTTAGTACTGGTAATCGCTGCGAAGTTGGGGGTTACTATGCAGGCGCAATGGGTTTTGGTTCGGTTATTTAGAACGGTGCGCGCTTAGTGAGGGCGAGGAAGGCGGCAGCCAGTCACTTTTTCTTGCTTCAGCTCGGTGCGCCCGTCAAACATAAAGTAACCAAAAAGAAGGCGACCGCAACGCCAAAAGTGGCTGAGTCTGCAACGTCACCATCTACCTCAAAAATAACAGCCTTTATAATTGATGGTTTTTAAAGTGAACACGCATCGACGCATTGTTAATGTGACACTTGAAGTCGGCAGGAGGAGGAAAAAGTTGCTGACACTGTAGTATTCCATGCTTTGACTCAGACCTTCTAAAAAATGTTCGCGTACCTTGCTTCGGTCCTGAATAGTTACTTTTTTCCTAGGAAAGGGCACGATCCTATTTCAGCGTCCCAACCTCACGATCCATTCATGTAACATGTATATTGATCACATTCAAGCCTTACCCTCATGCGTATATATGCACTCATCCTCTCGGCACCTGTCCTGCTATGTGTGGTTCTGACAACAAATGCCTATGGCGTACCGCCTCAGAGTATCGCATCTACAGATGCGGCAAAGCGACCGTGTGTTGGATTAGTACTATCTGGCGGTGGCGCACGCGGTTATGCGCATCTTGGCGTGCTGAAGGTATTGGAACGATGGCATATTCCGATCGATTACATTGCAGCAACCAGCATGGGCGCGGTGGTTGGCGGCCTCTATGCTAGTGGCTTCTCAGCAGATGCGCTCGAAAAAAATCTCTCGGAGATCAATCTAAGCGATATCGCTTTTGACCGCAATGATCGGGCCAAGCTACCGCAGTCCCAACGCGAAGATAACTTTCAATATCCGATCGGATTAGCCGCCGGTTATGGCGAGGGCAAACTAAAAATGGCGACCGGATTGGTGCAGGGAAATCGCCTCCTGAGCTTGTTGCAGAATTGGACTGCACAATTACCTGCCAACATCGCTTTCGACCAACTGCCGACGCCGTTTCGAGCTACCGCTACCGATCTCAGCAACGGTGAAGAAGTAGTACTAAAACAAGGTTCATTACCACGCGCAATCCGTGCTAGTATGGCAGTTCCTGGCTTGTTCGCCCCTTTCCAAATTGATGGACATACGTTGGTCGATGGCGGTTTGGTGAGCAATTTGCCGGTACAACTGGCGCGCGACATGGGAGCCGACATAATCATTGCGGTCAATATTGCCACCCCCTTGCAGGATCCCGCCGACATTGAATCCCCGACGGCAGTAGCCCAGCAAATGCTAACCATTCTACTTCACCAGAATGTCAAAGCCCAAAAAGCATTGCTAAAGAAGACCGATATCTTGATCGAGCCGGAACTCGGTGATCTGTCTTTTACCAATTTTTCGCGCGGCAAGGACGGGATCAAGGCTGGTGTCGAAGCGACCGAGCGCCTGCACACAAAATTGGCCTCCCTGGCATTGCCGGACCCGCAGTGGAAAACGTATCTGGCTACGCGACACCCCGCTACCGCACTCACGCCGAGTGCACGCATCGATAAGGTCTTGATCACAACCAAAGGGAGAGTACCAGCGGAGATTGTTGAGCGTCAGCTTGGCGTGCATGAAGGCGACCTCTACGATCCAAGTGTACTGAATCGAAATCTCACACAGCTCACCACTAATGGCGACTTCAACAGTGTCACGCAGGAAATGGTAATTGAAGATGGCCGTCATGTCCTGAAAGTCGACGCTGAAACAAAAACTTGGGGGCCGCAATTTCTTTTGTTCGGCTTCGGTGTCTCAAATAACTTTGACGGTCGTGGCGGCTTTAATCTGCAAGTCGGCCACCGCTTTCCATGGCTGACACAAAGCGGATTGGAGTGGCGCAACGATATCTTGCTGGGTGACAAGCAAGCCCTCTGGCATACCGAAGTGCGGCAATCTATATGGAATACAACGGGTCTTTACATCGCGCCCTATGCCGAATATGACCGCAGACACGTAAATATTTATGCCGATGACGGTCCCAATGCCGAAACCGTTCCCGTAACCTCTTACGTCATCAATAATGCCACGGTCGGTGTCGATCTTGGTGTCCCAATTGGACGTCTGGGTGAACTCCGTGCAGGAATAAATTATCGAGAACTCAGGAGTTCTCCTTTTTATAACATTCCGATAAATTCAGTGATGCTGCTCCCGGCGCAACGAGTGCGCCAACCTGCAGCACGTGCACAGATCACCATTGATCAACTCGACGACGCCCTATTCCCGCGTAAAGGCTACTATTTATCAGCGATCACCAACATCGCTTTTGGCGGCAGGGAAAATCGCTACAACGAAGCGCAAGTAAAGGCACTGTGGGCAATCAGTAATGGCAGTCATACAGTTAATCTGGCACTGGAAGCTGCTGGGGTATATGGCAATAATAATGGCAGCAGCATTATCGGCAGCGGTGGACTAGGCTTCACCTTGGGTGGCTTTCAACACTTATCGGCTTATGCTCCTGACCAGTTTACGGGCAACTATTTATTATACGGCCGCATGACTTACCTTAATAATTTAAACGCGTTGAGACTGCCGGGGCTTAGTAATCCGGTTTTCGGCACCTCGCTAGAAATAGGTGATGTCTGGCAAACGCGTAAAAGCATCAACAAAGGACCACATAAGAAAAGTGTCAGTATGTTTCTGGGCGGCAACAGCCTGATTGGTCCATTGTATTTCGGCGTTGCTTTGGCTCCGCAGAGAGTATGGAATCTATATCTGCAATTGGGGCGCGTATTTTAAAAAAAGACCACAAGCGACTATAACATCCATTTTGGACGCACACGTTGCTGATTATGAGGTGAGGTTGTATTAGAGCCTGTTCCCAATTACTGCTATTGTA
>JACMQE010000017.1 GCA_014377145.1 Glaciimonas sp.
CGTTCGGTATTTTCAAAATGTTTTGCTAAATGTTCGGCCATGTATACCGAGCGATGCTGACCCCCGGTACAACCGATGCCGATGGTCAAATAACTGCGATTATCACGCTTGAACGAAGGTAGCCATTTGGTGATGAAACTGGTGATATCGTTAAGTAACTCAGCGACCATTGGCAGTTCATCGAGAAAATCGATGACCGGTTGGTCACGTCCATTGAGTGGCCGTAATATTGGATCGTAGTGCGGATTCGGGAGCAAGCGAACATCGAACACTAGATCGGCATCTAGCGGCACGCCGTGTTTGAAGGCAAACGATTCAAATAGCAACGTTAGCGGCGCATGTTCGGTATCTACTAATCCTTTGATCCAGTTGCGAAGTTTGTTGGTACTTAAGTCAGAGGTATCGATGATGTGACCGAGGCCCTCAATGTCCACGAGTAACTCGCGCTCATTGACGATGCATTCGGTCAGTGTTAAACGGTTGGAGGGATTTTGGTCTGGATGCAAGCGATGTGATAATGGATGGCTGCGACGAGTTTCAGAAAAGCGCGCGATCAGCGCTTCGGTCTGGGCGGTCAGGAAGAATACCTTGACGTCGTGACCTTCTGCTTTGAGATGTTGTATATCAGAAGGCAGGCCAGTCAACGAATCGGCGCTGCGGGCGTCGGTTGCCACCGCGAGCATTTGTAAACCTTCATTGATGCGCGTTGCCACCAATGCGCGGAGTAATGCAGGTGGCAAATTATCTACGCAGAAGTAGCCAGCGTCTTCGAGAACCCTTAGGGCGACTGACTTGCCTGAACCGGAAATACCGGTGATGAGAATTATGCGCATGCGAGAATAGTACTGTAACTTTGTTTTACGGCCGATATCGATGAATAAGAAACTGGAGAAAAGGCGACAAAAAAGTCGCCGAAAATAGGTGAATTTTATTTTTAACACTCTTCCGATGGTGCAAGTGCAACTTCAGCGTTTTTTGCAGCCTTTGTAGTAGATACTATTTCACTGTCCATCACCGTACGTTGTCGAGCAATGAAGTCTTTAAGCGTATCGATTCCGCGCAATTGCAAGATGGTATTGCGTACCGCTGCTTCAAGCAGTACCGCAATATTTCGCCCAGCTGCGACCGGGATGATGACTTTGCGTACCGTAAGACCTAATACATCGTCATACTGGGCATCGAGGGGTAGGCGTTCATAATTTTCCTCCAGCGTTGCCCTGCGCACCAGATGGACAATAAGTTTTAGACGCATTTTGCGACGAATAGCTGTTTCGCCGAAGATCGTTTTAATATCCAGTAGGCCAAGTCCACGTACTTCCAATAGGTTCTGGAGCAGCGGTGGGCAACGTCCTTCGATCATATTGGGCGCAATCCGCGCAAATTCGACTGCATCATCAGCTACCAGCCCGTGGCTACGTGATATAAGCTCCAGTCCAAGTTCGCTTTTGCCAAGTCCAGATTCACCAGTGATCAGTACGCCGACGCCGAGTACATCCATGAAGACCCCGTGCATCATGATACGTTGCGCTAATTTTTTAGATAGATAAACGCGCAAATAATCGATGACTTGGGCAGCGGGCAAAGGAGTAGAAAATAAAGGAATGCCTTTTTTTTCGCAAACTTCCATAATATCCAGCGGCGTTACCAACCCTTGCGCGATGATAAATGCTGGTGGCGCGCCAGCAACTAACTCGGCGGTCTGGTAGGCCCGCGAGGCCTCTGAGAGGCATTGGTAGTATTCGATTTCTTGATGGCCGAAAACCTGAATTCGCCCGGGATGGATTAAATTCAAATGGCCGACTTGATCCGCTGCCGATGTTGCATCGCCTGAAATTAGTCTTTCTCCACCAGGGAAGCCAGCAAACCAACCGAGTTGCAGTGATTCGCGATTGTTTTCGTAAAGCTGTTGAACAGAGAGCGGCGTGCTTGAAGGCATATTGAGGGTATCGGGTATTTGTTTTACTAATTGCTAAAAAATAGAGCTTACATCCGAGTCTTGCTTAGAGAGTTTCGCCAATTATGGCTTATTTTGCATTGTTTCAGGAGGCTTTTCGGCGTTCATTGCCTGCCACGCAACCAGTCTTGCGTGTACTGAAAGCGGATCAGAATTGCTATTCAGCATATCTCGGAAAGTGTCAATGGAGAACATTTCTGCGACCTCAGAGAGAATTTTCAGATGGTACTGAGTAAGCTTATCTGGCACCAGCAAAAATACCAGCAAACTGACCGGTTCGCCATCGGGCGATTCAAAAGGAATAGGTTGGGCCAGTCGGACAAAAGCCGCTAATGGCGCTTTCAGGCCTTTGATATGTCCGTGGGGGACGGCCACGCCGTGACCTAGGCCGGTGGAGCCTAGCCGTTCGCGCGCAAACAGGTTGTCGGAAACGGTGGAGCGGGCTATGCCACAGTTGTTTTCGAAAATCAGTCCAGCCTGCTCGAACGCACGTTTTTTACTGGAAACTTCCAGATCAAGCACGACATTTTGTAGCTGCAGGATTTTTGCAAGATTAGTCATATTGCGGATCAGTTTTCTGCATCATAGGTATCTTCCGCAGAATTATAGGCCTGAATCTTCGGTGTAGCACCTGGTTGCCGGAATGGATAGAGGCGATGTAACACAGTTCGGGCGCGATTTATTCAACTTCGAAGCGTGCAAACAACAATAGGACATCACCGTTACCCTTGTTGCCAGACAATCGCGGCACGTAAGATGCCATTAATTTAACTCTTTTTGTCCCAACTCCAGCGATAGGTAAAGGCAAAGGGAAGGGAAAGCCGCTAAAGTAATCCTGGCGGCTGACCAGCATCGCGGTGTAGCCGGCACTGAATTCGATCGGTGTTTTAGGTATGCTAAAGACCCATTCGTAAGCATAGCCAACCATCAATTGCGGTTTGAAATGCGAGTCACGAATGCTTAGAAAAAATAGCGATTCATCATTGCCTTCTGCATTGCGAAATGTGCGACCAGCTCCGGCGCCCCACGCTTTTTGGTTTAATTCTTTGATGCGTTCCGGGGTATAGGTATCGCGACCGTGATGAGCGTAGCTGGAGAGATAGACTTCTTGCGCCCCTTTGTCAGCGATACTCTCTATTCGGTCTTTGGTTTGTTGCCACCAGTTGACGCTATCGGTGGTTTCTTGTGCGAAGCCTGTCGATAGCAAAAAAAAAGTGATAATTAATGCTAAACAGGAAGAAAATTTTTTTTGGGGCATATCAAACTTGATAGACTTCAATAGAGAGCGTTAAAAAGAGATGCTTTCGCGATCCCATCCCACAAGGCGTGGCGTGAGCACGGCGCCCACAGTGCTCAAAAAACAACGATTGTGAGGAATAGTGTTTTCTACGACTATTTGCGTAAAAAACAGCGCGCCAATATTTATTGGCGCGCTTGGCGCGAATTGGACGGCGGCGGTCCCGAAAAGTTGCACCGCCATGGATTGATGTCTAGCCCCCCGCGGCGGGTATAGCGCGCATAGACGGACAGTTTTTGGGGTACGCAATGTTGCATAATATCCATAAAAATACGTTCAACGCATTGCTCGTGAAATTCATTATGGTCGCGAAAACTGATCAAATACTTAAGCAAGCTTTCCTGATCAATTGGCGTCCCGACGTAATAGATCTGCACGCTAGCCCAGTCCGGTTGACCTGTAACCAGGCAATTCGATTTTAATAGGTGCGACACCAGCGTTTCATGCAATGCGACAGCATGCCGATCCGTTTTCAATAAAGTGGGGTTCGGTTGATATTCAGAGACTTCGATATCCAGCCGATCTAATAATAATCCCTGTAGTTCTTTGATAGCCTGATGAGAAAAAGCATCTGCTGTATTCAGTCTGACCTGAACTGGCGCACCGAAGCCCTCGGAGAGATCAGCGCGTAATAACGCCAATAGTGAGTCAGTATCGGTAAGCTTAGTCTGATTGAAAGAGTTTAAGTACAATTTGAATGACTTCGATTCGATCATATTGGGGGAGTTGGCTGGTGCGGTGATGGTGGCGATAGCTACTTGCGGATTCCCGCGCAG
>JACMQE010000215.1 GCA_014377145.1 Glaciimonas sp.
ACCACACGACAGAAGCAAATCTTCACAACTGGATCAAGAAACGCGCTCTGAAGAAGAGCACACTCCATGTGCTGCAAATTTGGGGGTGCACCATGATGAGAATGCTATGAAACTTTAGTGCCGTTTGTCGAAGAATACCCTTTAAGGGTGACTTCCTAGCGGTCTATGAATTAACCCTGAAAAAGAATAAAGATTTTTATACCGAGTTCAGTAATATTTTGGCTGAGATGGAAGACTTGATTAACCAGGCAGACAAGGAAAATCACGTCAGTTTTAATAGCGGTAAATTGAAAAAATTGGAAGCATTGCTAAAAAAGTATAGTACTGTCAATGTATTTACACACAAAGACAAAGCACAAGCCGTCGCCTGGGTGCAACGTTTAGGCCTTCCCTCGGGAAATCCAGAAACTAATCCCGTTGAGTTCTCCGTCAGGGTGAAGGAGGGAGACCTATGGGTAGTTAAGCTCGATCTGAAACCGGTCCAGGTAATGATCAGTAAACTCTAAAGGGAGGGGATAGAGACACTAAGTGCGGCCAAATTCCAGGCATTGCAGGCTGGTTTTAAGACGCACGAAGAAAACCTGAAAAATGTAATGCAGACTTTAAGCCTTAAATATAACAATGGTCATGATTCGTACAACCATCTGTTGCAGGTTCTGAGCGGAATGATCGATGTGCTACTGAGTACAGATAAATCATTTTTCCAGAGTTAGCCATTCTAATATGCCATCGTTTCCAATATTTAATTCATGTCGTATCGAAAATCCAGGACAGCAAGAAAAAATTCGTGAGTTGCTTGCATGGCAGTTCGGTGTTGATGCGGCGTTGATCGATGGGAAGGATAATATTGTTGAGCAGTTCTATGGTGATTCTCTGGAATTGCTCGATATGTGTCTTACTCTCAATGCAACGTTCGGTATCGATATCGGCCCGCAAGAGCTGAGAACGATGGAAGTTGTTGGCGATGTCTATCGTGTCGTGGCGCGATTATGGCACGCATTGGAGGAAGTCGAAAAAACCTTACCCTACCTTCCTGAAGAAGAGTTTGTTTCTTGTCTGGCGGCAGTGCGTGTCTTGAAATAAACGCGCACGTTTTGCCTCTTAGGAGTTCGGAATGATAAAGCTGATCTGCGTGCGATTCGGTTTTTATTTTGCTGTTGTTTGTCTTTTACTCGTATGTGATTTGCAGATGATAGCGGTTGGTGCAAGCCATCTATTTTCCACTTATCTCGTCAATGCTCCTGTATCCACTTATGTACGACTGTGTACATATTGAAACAAATAATTACCAAAATATTTGAGGGAATTATGCTATCAACTTCAATTGGAATTTCTAAATCAACGTTATCTGAGAGCTGCCAGACCTTCCCTAAATCACTTTGTGCGAAAGGGATGACCGATGCCCGTCAAACGTCTCTTCCCTTAGCGGAACCGAAGCAGGTAAAGGTGAAAGATGAGAATGATCCGTTGATACAGGATGGTCCATGGGAGCTGCGCGACCTAATCATTGTGCCAGGGAATGAGGAGCAGCGTACACTGATGCAAACCCCTGTCACCAACCCGATTGAAGGAAATTGACAAATTCCCTGACCACTATCGCGCCAGTTGTGTTTATTTTTTGTGCAAGCACTTACCGGTAAAGTCAGAGAGATTAAATGAGTGCTTCCGTGAAATACAGGACATATGCGCAAAAACTTTTATCGAGAACTTTACGGTAGCGCTTCAAAGTGCGCTGGAGTATGCTGAACGCCAGCGCGCATTACCGCCTTTTCTGGATGCGCAGGCGAGCGCCAATAAAGCGTTGAAAGAACTTCGAAAGGTTGCGCTGGCTTACACGCAAGAGATGTGGAAAGCTAGGCTAGCTGGCGACTGAGTCCGATTTGGTAAAATCAGCATAAGGTTTTTGGGAATAGATTTGCAACGGGATACTTTGTGCAGGTGCTCCTGGTCCATGTCGAGGAAAAATTTAACGGCTGTTTAAACGATGAGTCTTCCAGGCGAATTTCGGAGACGTTGAGTCTGCGCTCGGCATTGAGAATCGAAAAGACACGAAACGCCTGCGACATATATGGTAGTGGCTTTGGGGGCTTTGTCAGCGACATCATAATGGTTACCGAGGCTGTGAGATATTTACGTTCCTTTTTCACGCAAGATGTTGCAGCGATACCGTTACCCACAAAGGGCGGTGAACCGCGTGCAGAGGGAGGTGGTAACGATATTCCCCAACCAGCTACCGCCTTGAGAGCAGTGGCTCAACATCGGGCCATCCGGAAGGGCCGGGTTGGACAATGCCAAGTCCGACGTTGAATTTATCAAGGATTGTTAATGTGGGAGGTGGGAGTTGCGTTGCAGATAGTCTTCGTACAGTGGCCTCTGATTTTTCGCCTCTTCGGTCCATTGGAACGTCGCTCCCTTAGAGGTACAGACTGTTTTGCGTCCACACGCACCAGATAGGTTGGAACCACCTTTGCTTATCGTAGATTATTTAGGGGAACCTTTATCGGAATCCTCACCGGAATCCTCACCGGAACCATTATACAGGCGCATTGATCCAGATCGCATCCCGTTGGAGAAGCGTACCAAAGGTAAGGAAGATGAGGTTGCGCTACGCTTAAAGGAAACGATTGATACGGAGAATATTGCTACTACAAACCACAGCGACGCAACGGATTCCAAAGTCGCGAAGTTTAATACGGATATACCTGCTCCCGATTTGCCCAAAGAGCCAAGCGGCGATGCCGCCGAAACGAATGTATGGAAAGCGCGCTCTACGCACATTGCCTGTCTGGCATTTATTGGTTGAGATGTGGTGCTCAGTGCTGAGTGCTGAGTCTTGGGGCTTATTTAAAGGTTTTTTAATGCCCTATAAGTAGTAAAACGCGGAAAGTAAAATCTACTAACTCAGGTAGTACAGAAAGCTATGTTGATAGCTGGGTCTGGTATGATTGTCGTTTTTGATGCACGGTTTTTTGTGCCCGTTTCTGATCTTTTTTTGATTTGAATATACTCGAAATCAATATTAATTTTTCCCATAAAAAGTGCAGTGCTTTGAGGCCTCTCGCATTCATCCACATCGATGATGGATTGTGGAGCATCGAGGATACTTATTTTGGTAAAATTTGGGAATATGGGGATTTTTTTGCAAAAATAGACTGTATTGCTTATTTTAGATGGTATGGAAAATAGGCGTCACCGAAACAAGCGTTCTGAATAAGCCGTTCAGCATTTTTTGAGAAAAAGAGGGCGAAAATTCTGTCATAAAAATACTTCTTAAGTCATTGAAACTACGGGGTATGGTATCTAGAACAACACTGCTTTTTACAAAATAATTCAGGAGCTAAGCGGAATCGGCAGCATTTTTAGTTGGTAGGTGGAGTGAATTAGTTACGTACTACTTTTTTATATTCGTTGGTACGCGTATCGATTTCAATCATGTCATCCTGGCTAACAAATAATGGGACTTGAATGGTGTGGCGATGCGCTTCAACTGAATTTTCGATCTTGGCTTCTTTCAATACGTTGCCTGAAGTATTGCCTTTAATAGCGGGCTCCGAGTAGACCACCTGACGAACGATGGTGGTAGGCAGCTCTACTGAAATGGCTTTGCCATCGTAAAAAATAGCTTCACATTCCATGCGGTCTTTCAGATAGTACAAGGCATCGCCCAGATTTTCACCTTCAATTTCATACTGCTCGTAGTCAGCGTCCATAAACACGTACAACGGATCAGCAAAATAAGAATACGTTACTGATTTTTTATCGAGTACAACCACATCAAATTTGTCGTCACCTCTGAAAACATTTTCCTGGGGACTATTTGTCAGAAGATTTTTCATCTTCCACTTATAAGTGAAGCCCGTGCGGCTCGATCCGTTTATATCAGAACGTAAAATAATCATTGGCTTACTATCAACCATAATAATGTTGCCGACACGAATTTCTTTTGCAGGTTTCATATTAAATATACATAAAAAGTAGGTTACATAAGAATCATTTGTAGCCTACCTGCAAAAAGTGCCGCAGGCCCACGTTTGATTGAATTTTAAAATGCGTTAAAAATTAGCCATGTATTCTAACTCAATTCTGAGGATCGTTTAACAAACTGTTTCTGAAAACGTTAGCAAATTAGATGTGAAGTCGCCATTTTCTAACAATTGATGCTGCCATTTAGTGGACATCATTGTAATTTTGGACATGTCGGCTTGAAATAGCAGCCACGTCCTGGCCAGGTCCTCGGTCCAGTCAACTGTTTTAGTGACAGCATTCCAGCCCAAAGAAAGCGCAATCCAGCTCTCTGTTTTGGCTGTGTAGCAATGCAAAAATGCGTTCAATTTAACGTGATGCAAGTCTTTATCTTGTGGATAGATATGCCAGATAAAAGGCTTGCCAACCCACTGTGCGCGGACAAAAGAGTCTTCTCCTCGCACAAAATTGAGATCACACGCCCATAACAACTTGTCGTAGTCGGGCTGCGGAATAAAGGGCAACACCCGCACGGTTAATCCGTCACGGGTCGCCTTGGCGCCTGCCTTTGCAACTCGCCTGAGAAATGCTTCAATGGGGTCGACAGCAACACCTTCCGGCACCAAACAAGTAATCGCTGTCCCACAGTTTTTCCATGCTTTAAATAATGCTGGAATTGGTGCATGTGGATAGCAAAACAACGAGATTTTGAGAGATGCCATCTCTGTTGGTGTTACGCCAAATTGTCCCAAAAAAGAGGTCATGGCGGCTTGGTCATGTTGGAAGGTATGACGTTGTTGTTGTAATCCAGATTCGTGCAGCAAACCGCCGGTTTTGTCATTAAAACCGGGGAAGAAAAAATATTTTAGCAACGGCAGAGAAGGGTGCGGTGATGATAATGTGTGGCAACTTTCGACCCATGCTTCCGCGCTCAGACCTTCTAGATTTATCCATACCGGATGCGGTGTTCGCTGTGCCATCGCCTGAATGTAAGCCGGCGGTATATCACAAGCAAAAAATTCGATCACAATATCAGCCACATCATTGGCCGCAAACACGCCGTGTTGATCGCGCCAATAGCGTACCGTCACGCTACCAATCTGTTGTGTTTCGCGGTCAATGGCAACTTCTGGGCAAATTCGCTGAAAACTCCACAAATCGTCCACCCATAATGTTACGGCGACGCCATGCTCCTGCTCTAACTGCCTTGCCAAACGCCAGCAAATGCCAATGTCGCCAAAGTTATCAACGACTTTGCAAAATAAGGCTAGCGATGTTGTTTGCTGCTTTTCATGATGCATTTTTTGATTGCTCAAGATTTAAATTCCAGTATTAATTGATACTTTTTAATTTTCTGACAATATCAAATTTTAGTCAAAACACTAGTTATAGGATTGACGAAAAATTGCCCCAGAGGCGTTGTGCTCTCGACGTACTGACTTCATCGGCACGCCTTGCTGTGACGGCTTTGCGTAAGTTCTACGTTAAAGCAATTCCACGTTCAGGAAATCCACGTAGCAACTCTCCCGCGTTGTGCTAACGAAGTCGGCTAGATAAGATTTTTGCGACGTTTCTGGTAAACACGCTGCGTATAGTTTACCGATCAAACCTATGGGTGTAATCCATTTAGACAGAACGTAATGTCGATTGACATAATTTTGTGCAGCCCAGATCAGCAAGGTTGCAATCCCGCGTCGACTCGCTACCAGTTGTAGCATCGCGAATGTTAATTTGGTGGTACGGCGTGCCGTATTGATCCCCGCCGGCTTGAGGACCTGGCGCACAACGTCGAGCATATCGTCCGGCACTGGATACGCAATTTACGCAATTAAAGTATAGGTGAAAAAATCTTCTGCCACCAGAAAATTGTGCGACGCCATTGGATGATCGTGCGCTAATAACGCGAAAATTTCAAAACTGAATAACGGATGGTAATTGACTTTTTGATCTGGATCGATTTCTTTCAAGATAGCAACTTCAGCTTTAGGCTCATACAGCACCTGAAAGCCGGAAAGAATATCAAGCTCTATCTCCGGCCAGCATTTGCGAAAAATATCCATTGCTGGCATCAGCCAATCAAAACAAGTGTGGCATTCAACCGCTATGCGCAATTGTCCGGCTACGCCTTGGGCCATGCGCGCCAGATCGCGTCCGTTTTCTGCAACTTGTGGTAGTACTACATCGGCCAGCTTCAACAAACGTTCACTTGCTTGCGTAAATCGGACTGGCACGGATTTGCATTCAAATAAGGTTGTGCCGTGGTGATCTTCAAATTATTTGATCTGATGATGGGATAGTACCGATTGCGTGACATTCAGCAAAGTAGCTGCGCGTAAAAGATTGTCAGCTTCCCGTAAGGCACCTAGGGTTTCTAGGTGGTGAAGTTTCAGAATAGATTGTATAAACAGTAATATGAATTTTTCATTATAAATGAAACTCAAGTTGATTCTTAATATTTCTCGTTTGAATCATAATGCAAGTTGCCACAATATGCTGGCTATTGCATTTTTTACACGGAGATAGCCATGGCATTAGCACACGTTTTAGGATTCCCGCAGATTGGCGCGCAGCGCGCGTTGAAATTCGCACAAGAGTTGTTCTGGAAGGGTACATCCGACGAAACAGCGCTGCGGGAGACTGGTGCAACGCTGCGTGCTCATAACTGGAAAATCCAGACAGATGCGGGTTTGGACTTTGTGACGGTGGGCGATTTTGTCTGGTACGACCAGATTTTAGGCATGCTGACATTGCTGAGGGGGCGACGCCGCAAAGGTTTAAAGTCGATCCTCAGCAACTGACATTGGCTGATTATTTCACGTTGGCGCGCGGCAATAAGCAACATTTTGCGATGGAAATGACCAAATGGTTCGATACCAATTATCACTATTTGGTACCAGAGTGGAGTACAGATACGTAGTTCGAAGGTGGGGTTGACTGGTTATTTGATGAGATTGCCGAAGCGCAGACGCTAGGCCATCGGGTCAAGGTCGTGTTGATCGAATCATTGACATTACTTCATCTATGCAAGGTCAAATCGGGTCTTGCCCATAAGCTGGATTTATTATCGAAAGTCATTACTGGCTATCAAAAATTATTGGCACATCTGCAAGTAGTGGGCGTTAATACGGTTCACATTGATGAACCGATTCTTGCACTGGAGCTTGATAGCGTGTGGCTGGAAGCCTTTCCCCTATCTTATGCACAATTAACAGCATCGGCTCTACCATTATTGTTGACAACCTATTTTGGTGAAGTACAAGCGTATCCGCGCGGTTGCGCGACTTGCCAGTTATTGAGCCTGCATATTGATCTGGTGCGCGGCGCTGAGCAACTTGAGGCCTTCGTGCAAAGCTGGCCGCACGACAAAGTATCGTCCATCGGCGTGGTCGATGGACGTAATCTCTGGCGTAGCGATCTGGATAGGGTATTGACCATACTCACAAGCCATTACAGGCGAAACTCTGTGATCTTTTGTGGGTAGGTTCCAGTTGTTCGTTGCTACACGTGCCGGTCGATCTGAATAATGAAGGCAAGCTAGACCATGAATTAAAAAGCTGGTTATCATTTGCACCGCAAAAATTGACAGAAATTGTCGCGTTGAAAGCTGCGCTTAATAATGCTGAAACGTCAGTTTTCGTGAAAGAAGTCGACGCACAATTTATCGCTTCCCTTGTATTCCTGGCTAGTCATCGCAGTTCCAGCTGCATTCATAATCCAATGGTTCAAAAACGTTTGGGGGGAAGTAATAGATACCAATGTCCAACGTACCAGCGAATTTAAAACGTGGATTAGCAAACAACAAAAAAATGGCATTTGCCAATATTTCCGAAGACGAACATCGGCTCTTTTCCGCAAACTGCCGAAATCTGCCAGTCACACGCCGCCTATAAGCGCGGCAAGATTTGGTATCTGGATTATCTCGACCAAATGCACATTGAAATTCGTCAGGTAGTGCAGAAGCAAGAAGAGCTAGGTTTAGATGTATTCGTTCACGGCGAGCCAGAACGCAATGACATGGTTGAGTACTTTGGCGAACAATTATGGGGCTATGCGTTCAGCGCCAACGGTTGGGTTCAAAGCTATAGCTCTCCCTTTGTCAAACCGCCGATTATTTACGGCGACGTCTACCGTCCTGAAGCAATGACAGTCGGTTGGAGTCAGTTTCCCAGACTCTTACTGATAAGCCAATGAAGGGAATGTTGACCGGCCCAGTCACGATGTTGCAATGGTCGTTTGTGCGTGATGATCAGCCACGAGAAACGACGGCGTTGCAAATTGCCCTGGCATTGCGGAACGAAGTCTGCGATCTGAAAAAAGTAGGTATCGGCATGATTCAGATTGACGAGCCAGCGTTTCGTGAAGGCTTGCCACTCAAAGCACGTGACTGGAAGCAATATCTTGATTGGATGGTTCGTACTTTCAGGATCACAGCCGCTAGCGTGACAGATGAAACGCAGATTCATACTCATATGTGCTGTTCGGAATTTAACAACATTCTGCCGTGGATTGCCGCTATGAACGCAGACGTCATCACGATAGAAACATCGCGTTCGGATATGGCGTTGCTGGATGGCTTTGGTAAATTTTTTTATCCTAATGATATTGTTCCCGGCGTCTACGATATCCACTCACCACGCGTGGCGCAAGTCGATGAAATTGATCGCTTGTTACGCAAAGCGTGGGGCGTTATTCCAGAAACTTTCAAACAACTGAAAATGCGTAGCGGTCAGAAGCAGTTAGAGCGTCGCGCAGAACGCATGAAGGTTGGTGTTAAAAAACCGTTTTGGTTGAAGCAATCTTGCCGTCTCGAATCTCAAATACCGTTTCTCCCAGCACAGCCACATCTGCCGGGTCATCGGTAATGACCAGCATTGGTACTTCAAGTTGCATCTGCAACTCACTTAACTCGCTACGCATACGCTCTCGCAGAGGGGGATCGAGTGCCGAAAATGGCTCATCAAGCAGTAATATAT
Source organism: Glaciimonas sp. (assembly GCA_014377145.1). Next base: position 8,937 of record JACMQE010000215.1, read on the forward strand.
CGGGCTCCAGAACCAAGGCACGGGCTAATGCGACACGCTGGTGCTGGCCGCCGGATAGTTGGTGTGGGTAACTATTCACGGTAGCGTCTAGTTCAAATAAAGCCAGCCATTTTTGAACGCCCGGGTGGTGGCCGGCTTTACGTGAATTGAGCCAGCCTTTTTGCAGACCAAAGGAAATGTTTTGGGCGACAGTCAGGTGCGGGAAGAGGGCGTAATCTTGGAATAAGTAAGCGACATTACGCTGTTGCGGTGGTAAATTGATGTCATTGTCATGGTCGAATAGTACACGCTGGTTAACGCTAATCATGCCTTCGTCTGGTGCCAATAGACCGGCCACGGCCAGTAGGGTCAAACTTTTACCTGCACCGGAGGGACCATACAGTACGATGCGTTTGCTATGAGAGGTAAAAGCGATATCGAGCTGAAAGCTGCGCTCATCGGCTTGCAGGTGTTTGCGGAGTTGGACTTTGATCGTCATCGTCAATACCTCCTACGCTGGCTTTTTGGCACTAAACGCCCGGCGATCAGGAGCAGTGCGACACAGGTAACCGAAGTGATTAATACTAATAAATTGGTGGTATTGTCATCGCCAGCCTGGACGGCCTCATAGATCGCGACTGAGAGTGTTTGGGTGCGGCCCGGAAGGTTGCCTGCAATCATCAGCGTCGCCCCGAATTCACCCAGCGCCCGAGCAAACGCCAATAGGACGCCGGCACTGATCCCTTTTGAGGCGAGTGGTAATGTGACGCGGAAGAATACCGCAGTTTCGGAAATACCCAGTACGCGTGCAGCGTTTTCTAGTTTTGGATCGACATCTTCAAACGCTGCACGGGCAGATTTCAATACCATAGGAAATGCGACAATGGTAGCAGCAATGACAGCACCTTGCCAGGTGAAAACCAACGCAATACCCCATTTTTCTAACCATTCGCCAACCACGCCCCGGCGTCCTACAACTACCAATAGATAATATCCGAGTACGGTAGGCGGCAGCACCAGCGGTAAGGTCAGGATCGCATCCACCAAGTCCCGCGCCGATGAACGCCAACGTGCCAGAACATAGGCGATGGCGACGCCAAACAGCAAATTTAGCAATGTTGCCCAGCCAGCTACCTTAAGCGAAAGCGCAAACGGTATCCAGACCGCATTCATCGAGGAAATTTTTGCATATTACATTTTCATTCTCGGTTTTCAAGCATTATATTAATAATGGGACTTACGTAAAACTGCCCCAGCGGCCTTCTACTTCCCATACTGTCTTCGTCGGCAAGTTTTGGCAAGTGTATTAATGGGACAACTTTGCGTAAGTCTTAAATGCGTGACTTAATAGGTAAGTTTTTTTGACGCTCTTTATCACCAACTTGCAATTATGGCTTTAAAAACCCATAACGTGCCATTGTTGCCTGTCCTTTAGCCGACGTCACGTAATTAACAAACTCTGCTGCAGCGGCAGGTTGTTTGGTATCTGTCGTCATCGCAATCGGATACGTTATAGGGATTGTGGACGGCATCCGAAGAACGACTTTGACTTTGCCCGGCATGATAGCGGCATCGGTCGAAAATACAAAGCCGGCATCGACTTCGCCACGGGCGACATAATCCAGACTCTGTCGGACGTTTTGTGCCGGAATGCCTTTTGCTGCTATCGCATCCCACAAATTTTCATGTTTCAGCGCCGCTTTGGTATACCGACCTACCGGGACCGATGCTGGATTACCATAAGTAATGCGTTTAACGAGTGGCTGTAATAAATCTTTCAAATGCTGGATCGCCAGTTTGCTGTCGGTTGGCACAATCAACACAATTTGATTCCTGGCAAAGTTTTTGCGACTGCTGGCTTGCACCGCTTTTTCTGTTTCTGCCTTGTTCATCGCATCATAATCGGCGGAAGCGAAGACATCGGCGGACGCACCTTTCACAATTTGCTGCAACAACACGTCGGAAGCAGCAAAGTTGAGCAATATTTTAGTGTCTGGATGTTGTGCCTCAAAGTCTTGTGCCACTTTTTTAAAGGCGTTGGTCAGGCTGGAGGCGGCAGACACGACCAGATCGGCTGCATGTCCGGCGATGCTCGACATTATGAGGGGCAAGGCAGTAAAGGCAGTCGCAGCAACGCGCTTGAATCCTGGTAGCATGAAATATCTCCACAATTAATAAGGTAGTTGGTGGCTAAAGTATGACTAAAGGGTGACGAGCTATACAGCGTAATTGACAAGGCAATAAGTAACAAAATGGAATCAAAAAATGATAGCAAAATATATGGCAGGATATAGCGCGCGTCAACTCGAATAACCTTAAATATAGGACTTACGCAAATCGTCCTAGCAAAGTTGTGCTTTCCTAGCCACACTAGCTACTGTCTTTGTCGGCGGGTTTTGGTGAACTTGTTGTTAGGAAAATTTTGCGTAAGTCTTATCATTCTTGTATTTAATGTACGCTTATTTGTCATACTTAAGCGGCCTGAATGATGGCATAAAATGCCAAGTTAAAAGCCTTTAATTTGATGGGCCCCTCGCGAACCAGTATTAGAAAGGAGGTACGAATTGCTTTCCAAATGGCTGAGTGATCGCCATGCACAACAGGCGGCTGAGTTGGCGGCTAGTGAGAGTGTGATCCCTGCTTTAGACGCTGGGCTACGCGCAGTGCGTCAACGTTGCCGGAATTTTGTCACGCGCCGTGCATTGTGGTTGGCGGGGGTGTCGGCACTGCCGATGTTTGGTGTAGATATTGCGGTCGATATCTATTTGTTGTCAGGGTTGATAGAAGACATTAATGCTGAATTCGGCTTAACGTCGGAGCAGATTGATCGCCTTCATCCAGAGCGCAAGGTCGCCATCTATAGCATCATCGTCGGTCCTGGTAACACGCTGGTTGGGCGCATAATCAAGCGTGAATTGTCACTCAAAATTCTACTGCACAGCGGCGTCAGAATGGCTAGCAAAAATGCGATCCGATTAGTCCCGACAGCTAGCCAGATGATGTCGGCAGCGATTGGCTATTCAGCTTTCCGCGCTATCGGCATATCGATGCCTGTACCAAAGTCGCTGAATAACTCTTAAAGATACCATCCTTGTTAGATTAGTTGCTAATATGAAAATATTTTTTCACCTTATTGCAGATTGCTTATTTGTTGCTACATTAAATTCAAAATGCGTGGTTATGCGTGATGCCTGCCATTTCGGCGCTGGAATTGTTAAAATATGGTTCTTTTCCATTGCAAAGCGGTTATCTTGGCTATTTCCAGTCTGGATCTTAAAGCGTGCGCTAGTTGCACATTGCAACGCTAACGCTATGCCGTCGTACTGAGCATATTTGTCTTGTTGAATAAAGATGTGCGACAACTACGCTGCCGATAGGCTGTTGGAATCACCCTTTTGATATTTAGACATTTTATGCTGAGTTATCGTCACGCATTCCATGCCGGCAATCATGCCGACGTGCTGAAGCATCTGGTCACTATTCAATTGCTGGATTATCTCGGTCAAAAAGATACTGCCTACACGGTTATTGATACCCATGCTGGTGCCGGTGTATACGACTTGGATGGTGGTTATGCGGCAAAAAATGCCGAATTCGAAACCGGTATTACCCGACTTTGGGCGCGTAAAGATTTGCCGCCTGGGATTGCTAAGTATGTCAATGTGGTGCGTAAACTTAATCCCGATGGCAGATTACGTTTTTATCCTGGATCACCTTATTGTGCAGATGTGACGATGCGTGAACAGGATCGCTTGCGTCTGTTTGAATTACATCCTAGCGATAGCAAGATACTTACGGATAATTTCCGCAAACTGGATGCACAGCGTCCGCGCAGCAATGGTCGTGGCAAACGGGTAATGATTGTTCAAGGCAACGGTTTTACTGGTCTTAAGGCATTATTACCGCCACCATCCCGGCGCGGCCTGGTGCTGATCGATCCGCCGTATGAAGTGAAAGACGATTATCGTCTGGTAAAAAATATGCTAGAAGATGCGCTGTTGCGCTTTTTAACTGGCACTTATGCGGTCTGGTATCCGGTACTGAATCGGATGGAATCGCGTCAGATGCCGGAAAAACTGAAGCGCCTGAAGGCAAACGGATGGCTCAACGTGACGCTCACCGTTAAGACGCCATCACCGGATGGCTTTGATTTGCACAGCAGCGGTATGTTTGTCCTCAATCCACCGTTCACACTAGAACCGTTGCTGAAAGAGTCAATGTCCTATCTGGTCAAAGTACTGGGCACAGACGCGGGTGCAGGCTTTACGCTGGAATCCGGGGCGACTGCAGCGGTGAACACCGGTACGCGACGCGTATAAAGTTTCCACTCACAGTGTTCTCTCGCCGCTGCTTCGGTGATGCCGAAGCAGCGGCGCATGACGCTTGAAATCGACCAAGCTCCCCGCATCGCTCATACACTCTGCAACGCGGGATATTCTTCGACAAACGGCACTAAAGTTTCATAGCATTCTCATCATGGTGCACCCCCAAATTTGCAGCACATGGAGTGTGCTCTTCTTCAGAGCGCGTTTCTTGATCC
>JACMQE010000216.1 GCA_014377145.1 Glaciimonas sp.
CCGATGTTGTTGGCGTAGTATTTGAGTGGCTGCGCTACGCTTTCACCCACTGCTTTGAAGCCAGCAAAGTGAATGACAGCGCCAATCTGGTATCGATGAATGACCGACTGAACCCATGGTGCATCAAGCACATTGCCACGCTCGCAAACCACGGGCTTACTAGTGATGCGCTGCAATCGGTCAAGCACAACTGGGCTGCTGTTAGAAAAGTCATCAAGGATGACTGCCGTGAAGCCTGCCTCTACCAGAGCGACAAATGTGTGGCTACCAATGTAGCCGGCGCCGCCGGTTAATAGAACGGGATTCATTGGGATTTACCGACATTTACCGGAAACAGGTTTCCGCAACAGCACCTCATATATTTTGCCACGCAGCCCAGCGGGCGCCAGGAAAACAGCTGCACGTGCCAAACCATCCAACCAGCCGCGAGATCTACTCTTGAGCCCGCTTTCAATCATGACTTTCTGAAGTGCCCATTCAGCCGTCGCGTATCGCCATCCTCCTCTGCGGCGATACATGTCGCGTCCCGCAGTGGCGTGCACCAGAACTTCAGCGGAGTTCGCGACATTCATGTTTGACCCGAGCATGCGGCACCAAAGCGCATAGTCTTCTTTGAGATAAACATTAGGGTAGCCGCCACAAGCCAACACGGATTCACGCCGGAAGGCCACTGCCATATGGTTAAAGGGATTTCTGGACTTGGCAAATATACGTATGTCTTTCGCAGACTCAGGAACTGCGCGGACCGCGATGGCTTGTCCGTTTACATCGACTTCCAAAATAGCGCTACTCATCAATTCCAAGGATGGTTGCTTCTTAAGCAGCTCCGCCAACGATGCAAAACGGTGCGGTAGGTTCAGGTCGTCAGCATCCGCGCGAACTACCCACGGAAAATGAATGTATCGCAATCCAACATTCAACGCATGTGCGAGCCCTTGGTTAATAGGTAAGCGTATTAAATCAATGCAACCAAAATGTTGCTGTTGTAGCTCATTTATCATCTTCTCTAGACCATCTGAAAGCAACCCATCAGCAACCAGGACGAATTGATTTGGAGGAAGTGAATTTAAAAAAACAGAATCTACCGCTATCTTAAGGAGCTGTGAATCATCACGGATGTATACAGCCATTAACACAGCGAAACCATTTGAAAAACCAATTGCACTCAAAGAAGAAGGAGTGAACGAAGGTAGTATCTGTGAGGTCACACTTAATCCCATGCTAATTTATCTATATAACTTCGAGTTCCCTGTCATTACAGATTTATATAATTCAAAATGGCTAGGCGATAGTGATTTTTAATCATGAATATAAATAGACTTATCTACTTTCAAATAACAGCCCGAGAAGACGAAAATAAAAATTCGTACAAATACAAATATGATGATAGACAGCTTCCAGAGTAGTTTGAGATAGTTTCACTTATCATGAATAACTTTTCTAATAAGCATTTCTTTGTATAACGCAATAGCGCCAACGTAAACGATACTAGTCATTACTGTTGTTGAAAGTGATGCAACAAACGTCAAAAAGATCAGAAAAAACCAACTCGATTGAAACTTCCCAGATCTTGGTAACAAAATTATGTATGCAAGGCAAATAACTCCGACGATTCCGAATTGTAAAATTCTGAGCATAAGCTCTGAATCAAATACATGCCCTGAGTTTATCAACGCACTCGATGAATACCCACCAAACAGCCCATGTCTAGGCAAATTTTCGACAAATATTTCGAAAGTCTTTAATCTTTCAATGATCGATGCAGAGGACCTTATATCATCGAAATTTGAGCCTAGAGTCAAAAACTGAAAAACATACAAATCGCTATTAGTTTGAAAAATACCAAATAGAATTGCAGCGGCGACCACAAATCCAATAAATATACGTTTGAAAAACTTAATAAATCCAAAACTCACTAATAACACAGCTAGCTCGTAAAAAATAAATACAATAGCCAGCGTGCGATTCGCACTAACCATGATTGCCAAAAACGCAAGGGACATTGGCCAAAACACTTTCTTGTATATACAACTAGCTCTACATACAATATATATCACGGTGCTCGCGAAAATACCGCTAGGAAAAAATCCTGGAGGTCTTATTGGAAGTGTGGTCAGAAGGATATCCTTCTCAACATCATTGCTTGTGACAAACTCAATATTATTTATCAATAATGATGCAAATGCGTTGTTCATATCAAAAAAATTTGAAGCTTGCCCTAGCATGACTAGGACATTCACTGTACAAAGCAAGAGACCTAAATTCAAAACCTTGTTAATACCAAACTGGTCTACTGCAACTTTCATCATCACCACGGCACCAACAGAACTGATAGGTATAAGTAAATACTGGGCGTCTCTGATTTCTAACTCATACACTAACGAGTTAATTGTAATAAGTGCGAGCAGCAATCCTAAAGCGATAAATGTAGTGTGTCCGCGTGCGCGACCATATGCGATCGTAACCCAAGGTGCAAATAGTAAACCCAATATAGCGAAAGGTGATACCGGTAGACCACCAATTCGTGACCCAGGATATAGGAAAGATGTTGCAAAGGCTATAAGCACTAAGTAGCCAAGTATTGGAGAATTTACTTTACTCAAAATAACTTCAAAATTTTTTCGGTTGATTTCAAACACAACTTCACATTTTTTTTAGTAACCACTCGGTGAATCCCGCATCTATTCAAGCCAGATTATAAATTGTTAGAAATCATCCATAAAAAATTTAAACTATGCAACGGTGAATAGCTTGAAATTTAATCTGCTATAAATTTAAGAGTTGATTAGAAAAGCCGGGATCTACAAATATTAAGCCCTTGCGTGTAAAGACCTAAATGCTCTAATTCGTGTAAATATCCATGCTCCAAAAGGTAGTGAGACACATAAATTTACAAACATATAAGCAGCTACAGCTCCTTCCGATCCATATTTTGGGATCATTAAGGGTGCGAATATCGCCATGATTATGCCGTTCGCAACTGAAAGCCACATAAACGGTTCCATCATGCATGCACGTAAGTACAGCGACATCGCATAAACCGCGTGTGTACCCAAACAAGTCATCGCAAGAAGCAGCGACAATTGAAACGGAAGTAGACGAGATGCTATTGTCGGGGACCACACATCAATTGCAAATAATAGACCTAACGCGCAAGAAATCAAGAAAAAAAGTATCAAAAACGATTGTTTGAAAGAATGGTTAAATAGTCGATCTAGTTCGCTATTTGAGTTCATAGATACTAGTCGGCCAAAGCTGGGCATTCTAGCACTAATGAAAACAATACAGAGACTACTTATGGATGTAAATATTTGCATACTCATACCGAACCGACCTGCGGCCGCTGCACCATGAGTTGCAAATATTATCGGTATTGAGAATTGAAAAACGAAGTAACCACATAGCCAACTCACAGCTATCTTCCACTGGAATGGTAGAATCTCCCGTCTCCAATCAAGAGTGGATTCAACACCGTCGAATTCAAGAATATCCATTATAAATTTTCGACGAAATTTCATTAAGAAATAAAGCCCAATCACCAGCGCTACAGCGCTTTGAATCGCTAAGGATAACAGCCCAAGCCCGGCAGCCATTGACGCCCAAGCAGCTATAGCGCCGAGAGTAGTTTGACTTAAACGAAGCAATGCAATTTCAGTCACCTTCCCGGTGCCTTCGATAATATTAGTAACAGCAGTAACTACCAAATTGCATGCCACAAAGATAACCATTAACATCCAGCTTAGGGTTAGGGCAGATGGTTGAGTTAAAGCAGTACTGAAAAACCATAGGCCAACTGGAATCAGCACGAACATAAGGACTATCGCGGCTACTCCAAACCAGCCAAGTGCAAATTTAAATAATGATTTCAGTCTTGCTTTTGATGTGGAATCACCATCTATTCGGTTGTCAACCCATCGCAGATTTCCCATTTGGTGAGCAGCAAACTGGATTAGAACAATGCTTAGCCCCATTTCTGCCACCACTTGTAGCGCAATCAGGCTGCTGAATGTAAAAAAATATCCTTGCGTTGTCAGATCATAAAAATAACCGACAAATAGCAGTGTAATTACACCTGATGCAAATTGGCAGGCTCGACCAGCTAAGCTGACTAGTTGTGCAACCTCCATTCCAAATGGTAAAGCAGATCTTGTCACGGCATTGTCAAAGGTTGGCGTGTCTTGAAATAAATTTCTGTTCGTACACACGCCCCTTGAAGCGAAAATATGCGTACGACAATGCAGACTGCGCCGCACTTTTTAGAATAGGGCTTAGCCCTAGTAGAATTAGTGCGCCGATTCGCTTTATTCCGTGTCCAAAAAATAAATGTGTACGAATTGCTTTTCTTCGTAAAAATAACCCCTCAGGGCGCATACCGACAGTGTTCATAATGCACACAATATCTAGCAGTTCTCGTCCAATATTGTGTGACTTATAGATTTTTCGAATAAGTGCAGATCGGTCGGCCGTTCCAATAGGTAGGTCGGTTAAATAATATGCACACATGCACACATCCACTGGTGACCACGCTGCACTTTCCTGATTTGCCATCGTTCCGAAAATAGGTGCCAAGATGAATGGATGCTCACGTGCTGCAAGTATGGCGATAGCTACGTGAGGGGCGTAAGCACTATTCATTAAATAGCCAAAGCGGAGAAACTGTTTACAAATATGTTTATTAAATATGAAAGTAGACATAAACAGCAGGTGATTGAAACACCCCACCTGATTAAGTAGCGCAGTAACTCCATTGTCTATAGTTGTTGAAGTATATTGATAATATTTAGAAGAAAATTTAATAAATGCTTTATCTGAGGCGTTTTCAGTTAGAGATTTTAGATTTACTAATTGTTCAGAGTCTAATAAATCGTCATCTCCGCAGAGTAAGAACCACTCAGTTTTAACATGTTCGAAGCAACGTAAAATATTAGCGCCACCTCCAATATTTACATCATTTCTGTGAATTTCAAACGTTGTTCCACGCTCTGATAACGTACGCTTCAAGTCCTCGTCGAGTATTACAGGGGGATCAGAACAGTTATCCACGATAAGTAGATGAATCCAGTTAGGTAAATTTTTGGCAATACCTTTCAAATTATTAAGCAACAAAGAAGCTCGGTTGTAGGTAGGGATGGCTATCGTCAAACGATTTGGATTATGAGTCGTTTGAATAGGCGTCAATTGGTGTGTAAAACTCATCGTAATCCACCTACGTCATTTAGAGTTTTTTGAGACCCCACCATACCGCATACGATTGGATCAAGTGCAATTGACTCAATGCGGGCACGTAGTGTTGGTGTTCCTGCCAGCGACTCTAGGAGCCAAGATCCGAAACCACCGTCTGCAAGGTGGTCTTCAAACGTGACAACCCTGCCAACAGCTGCTACTTGCCCGCTCTGCAATTTCTTTGAGGCCATGCTCCACAGCGGCAAGGACATCACAGCAGCATTGCGATGTTCTTCGCGACGCTTTCGATCCATGGCTATACCCAGAGTCGCTCCTGTTGAAAGTAAAACCTCCTCACATTGCTCTGAGGGTGGCGCGACTGTAATCCATCGTCCGGGTGCCACCTCTGGGATTTCCTGGTGAAAAGTCGGTTCGCCGACTTTACCTAGACGGAGGTAAGACGGCTGCGGATTGCTAACCAGAAAACGCATACACGCCCTCGTTTCAAGTGGATCGCCTGGTGCTGCGATTAGCATATTAGGAAAAGTGCGCATTAACGCATAGTCCTGCACCGCGTGGTGCGAATAGCCGAGCGGTCCATACGCGAGCCCGCCCCCTACTGCCACCACAGTGACCGGCAGCTGCTGATAGTCCACATCATTCCGTATTTGCTCTGCGCAGCGAAATGTTGGGAAGTTTGCGATCGAATATGTGAAGACGTGATAGCCCTCAGACGCCATTCCAGCGGCTAAGCCCGTCATGTTTTGTTCGGCCACTCCGGCGTTGATAAATCGATCCGGGAAGCGATCCGCAAACGGCTCCACGACCGAGTAGCCAAGGTCGCCTACTACCAGTGCGATGTGATCGTGTTGCGCTGCAAGCACTACCAACTCTTCAATAAACGCATTACGCATGCCCGCACTCCAATTCCGCCAGCGCCAAACTTAATTGCGCTGCACTTGGGCTGCGATAGTGCCACTCGACTTTATTCTCCATGAAGCTTACACCTTTGCCCTTCGTGGTGTGCGCTATGAGGAGCGATGGGCGCCCCGTTACCCAGGGTGTAGAACCTAGGTCGCTTGCCATTGCTAAGTGGCCGTGCCCATCCACTTCGCGTACATCCCAACCAAAGGCAGTCAGCTTGTCGACAAGTGGTTCAAGACCCAAGGTTTGACTTATCGAGGTCAAGCTCTGCAGTTTGTTGTAGTCGATCACTGCAACAAGGTTGTCTAGACGGTGATGCGCTGCGAACATCAATGCTTCCCAATTAGTACCTTCATCCATTTCACCGTCGCTAAGCAGAACGAATACGCGCCATGCTTGGCCGCTCATCTTGGCCGCCAGTGCTTTGCCAACGCCGAACGGCAATCCATGCCCCAACGATCCGCTGGAGAACTCGACCCCAGCAACTTTATGACTCACATGTGTCATAAAGGGAGATCCGTCCGCGCCATAGGTCTCGAGAGCGGCGCGCGGAATCACGCCAATATTCGCCAGTGCTGCGTATACCGCTGCTGCTGCATGACCTTTGCTGAGGATGAACCGGTCGCGCCCCGACCAAGACGGTTCATGCGGATGCACTTGCATTACTTGCCCATATAGCACCGCCAGTATGTCGATGATCGAAAAGCAACTGCCGACATGAGAAGCCCGTGCTCGATAGACCATGTTTAGTACGTCTATACGCATGCGACGGGCGAAAGCTGTGCTCGACACTAGCGCTTGTTGGATATTGTTGTGTTCTTGCATGGTTGATCAAATTGGTTTCCGCAGTTGAGTAATTTCAAGGTGATGCCCCAGTACGGCGATATCGCCTCGAAATCGATATTCATCGCACAATATCCGCTCAATTTCACTGCGATAGGCCATCGCTGTGATAACCACCGCGGCGAATTCGCCATTCGCAAGGATCGAAGGCGCCTCGACCTTGAGGGGTGACACTGGAGTGAAAAGACCTTGCTTATGTGAGTCGCCGTCGACAAGTAGATCAAGGTCTTGAATGCCTGCAGCCGCCATTACGCTTAGTCCTTTTCCACCGGCACCCCACATCGCAACTTTCTTACCTTGAATCCGATATCGGGAGATGAACTCCCGTAGTTCCCCGCCGAGCGAGTTGACTGTGGCACCGACTTGGTCAAGAGACGGATAAATAGCCATTTTCACTAACGCCACGTTGTATTCGTCGAACATGCCGTGTTGCAGGTCGACAATATCGAATCCGTTTATTTCTAACGCCAGCCGCAACGTGCGCAGGGCGAAGTAGTTGACGTGATCTGGAAAGAAGTCGTAAAAGCGCCGATCACTCAATGCCTTTTCCAAACTTGGCACTTCAATCAGCCCCACGGCGCCAGGTTTTAGATTAAGACGAATGCCGGTAAGAAACCCGTGAATATCGGGTACATGCTCCAATACTTGGCGCGTCACGAACCCGTCGTAGGGACCATCTTCGAGTTGCCGTTGAGCGCTAACGTAACCATTTTCAACATTGAAACCACGTTTGACCGCAAGCTCACGAAACCGCGTCGATGGCTCTATGCCAGACACCAAAGCCCCTGCATCGCGCAGGTGGTCAAGATAGCTCCCATCCCCACATCCAATCTCTTTGACCAACTTTTTTTCCAAGCCGAAGCGTTGCACAAAATCCCTTGCCTGTCGCGCTTGGTATTCCTGCATCTGTCCTGAGTGGGTCGTAGTCATAAGGTAGTTGTCGTAATAGGCGTCCTCAAGCAGCGGCTCAATCTGTACAAATCCACATCGACCACAACCGAGCACTTCAAGATTGATCGCCCGATCAAGATGCAAGTCATCGAATTTGAAAAGGCGCTGAATATTACGTGGTGCGTGCGGCACCGTCATCACAACCGACAACGAAGACTGGCCGCAAAGACGGCATAGGTTAGTTTGCATTTAATTTCTCTTTCTGATGCCACGCCACGGTTTCGACAAGTCCAGATTCCAAAGAGACAACCGGGCTCCACCCAGCGGCTGACGACAGCGCAGTGATATCCGCTTCAAGATGCATGACTTGGTCTGATCGATATGGGACTTCGCCGAACCCCAAAGGCAATGACGGATTAATCGCGTCGCGAATCATTGCGATGATGTCACGCAGTGGACGCGCCCGCCCGGCGCCAAGATTGAACAAACCACAAGCCCCAGCATCAAGTGCTGCGACAACACCGGCGGCTGCGTCGTTAACGTGCATGTAGTCCCAAATCTGCTCGGCTTTTGTCAGGCTGGGTTTTTCGCCTGCGAGCAGACTGCGGATCAGGTACGGAATCAGCCAACTTGGGTCGTCGTCTGGGCCATAAGTGGAAAACAGACGCAGCCAGGCAAAAGGTCGGCCAGAAGCTACTGACGTGCGCTCCAATACCAACCCAGTGGCGAGTTTTGCCGCGCCATAAGCAGTTGTCGGGCGCGTTGCGGCGGACTCGCTGATACGGCCTGCGAGTGGCCCGTATTCGGCCTGTGAGCCGAGGCCTAAAAAGTAGCCACAACCGATTTGCTCGGTCAACTGGTAGAGGTTTATCGATGCAACGACGTTGTCAATCTGCACGGAGCTGTTGCGATCAACACCCTTGACGCCCTCCCAAGCCAAGTGAACCACTGCTTCGGGGGCGAAGTGCGTGAGCGCACCGCGGGCGGACTCAAGGTTCGCCAATTCACCGCGGATCACGGTGCACCTTCCAAGCAGATCGTCAATACGGCGGCTGTTACTGGATGCACGCATCAGTACCGCAACTTCGCGGCCCTGCGCGACGAGTTGTCGAACTACGTGAGCGCCGACAAAGCCAGTGCCTCCAGTGACAAGAATCCTGTTCATACAGGTAGGCCTTCGAAATCGTGAATTTGCGCAAGAGTTCTCGCACGCATGTCAGCCCCGGCCGTGTAAGCCCGCTGCCAGTCTATGATCGCCGACAAAGCGCGAGCCAATTTCCATCGTGGTTTCCAACCCAAGTTGGTTTGTGCCTTGGAACAATCCAATTTTAGATATCTGGCTTCGTGCGGCTGTAGCTGTTCGTCAATAACCCAACCAGCGTTGTTACCCCAGAGTTCGATCATCTGTTCAACAATCCACTGTACTGGCCGCGCATCATCGTCAGCTGGCCCGAAGTTCCATGCGTCGCCGTACGTCACGCCTCGGCTTGAAGCGAGTTTTTCGGCCAAACTTAGATAACCCGACAATGGCTCAAGAACGTGTTGCCACGGCCGAACAGATTGAGGATTACGTATGCTCACAGGCTTGCCGCGCTCAAGCGCGTAGAGCAGATCGGGAATTAATCGGTCAGAAGCCCAATCCCCGCCCCCGATAACATTTCCTGCACGGGCAGTCGCCACCGCCATGCCATGCTCAAAATAGCGTGCGGGACTAAAGTAGGAGGTACGGTAAGCAGCGGCAACTAGCTCCGCACAGGCTTTACTACTGCTGTAAGGATCATAGCCACCGAGATTGTCCACTTCACGGTACCCCCAGTTCCACTCGCGATTTTCATAGCACTTATCGCTCGTCACGATGATAGCGGCCTTTGCTTCAGCGGTGGCGCGAACTGCGTCCAAGATGTTCGCGGTCCCCATTACGTTCACCGCGTAGGTATCCAAAGGGGCAGAATATGACTCTCGCACCAGCGCTTGGGCTGCCATATGGATGACGATTTCTGGTCGCGTCTTTTTAAACACGGAAAGAACAGCTGCCGAGTCGCGTATGTCCGCAAAGGTGCTACTGGCCATGAACTGACCTACCTGTGCAGCGTCAAATAGATTCGGAGTGCTGGGTGGTGCAAGTGCTAGCCCGTGTACTTCTGCGCCCAATTGCTGTAACCATAAGCTGAGCCAGCCTCCCTTAAAACCAGTGTGGCCAGTAAGTAGGACGCTTCGTCCGCGCCAGAATTCGGGTGTAATTGTCATAATCAAGACCACTTCTTCCAAGGCGCTTTGCCGCTATCCCACAGCGCTTCAAGAGTTTGCTTATCGTGGAGGGTATCCATCGGTTGCCAGAAACCCTGATGTTGATAAGCCATTAACTGGTTATCTGCTGAAAGTTTCATAAGTGGCTCCTGTTCCCAAATAGTGCGATCCCCTTCCAGGTAGCTCAAGACCTTCGGGGACAATACAAAAAATCCCCCATTAATTAATGCACCATCACCTCTTGGTTTTTCCCTGAAGCTCATAACCTGATTGTTTTGTATATCAAGCGCACCAAAACGACCTGGAGGGTAGGTTGCAGTGAGAGTTGCCGCCTTGCCGTGGCACCGATGAAATTCAATACTGGCGCTGATATCTACGTCGCATACGCCATCGCCATAGGTAAAACAAAACGCCTCTTCATCTTTGATGTATTCAGTTACACGAGCGAGACGGCCACCGGTCATCGAGTTGTCGCCCGTATCTACGAGCGTTACTATCCAAGGCTCGGCTCGTATTTGGTGTACCTCCATACTATTCTTGCGCATATTAAAGGTAACATCAGAGGTATGTAAAAAATAGTTTGCAAAATACTCCTTTATTAGATATCCCTTGTATCCGCAGCAGATTATGAACTCATTTATTCCGTGATGAGAGTACATTTTTAGTATGTGCCAAAGGATTGGTCGACCTCCAATTTCAACCATTGGCTTAGGTCGTAACGAGGTTTCTTCACTGAGTCGTGTGCCGAGACCACCGGCGAGAATTACTGCTTTCATATATTGTTTACCATAAGTTTACGTGAATATATTAATTTCTAACTTATTTGACTTTTATAAAACTGAAAAATATTAATGAAAGAAATCTTTGGAGTTTCATGGTGAAGCTCTGGATAACTTTTTTGTGATCTGTACTGACGCGTACTCGGTCAGTCTGCTGCATCAAAAAAATGCCTAGTATTACCTCAATGTCAGTAAAAAACCTCACTGCCCCGGGTGACTTCGGCTGTGCCTTTGATCACTATCCAGTGTTCTTCTCGATGATGATGCTTTGGCAGGCTTAAAGATGCGCCGGGTTTTACGCCTATGCGTTTGACCTGAAACCGCTCGCCTGCGTCAACACTGTCGTACCAGCCCCATGGGCGGGCCACCTTGCGGTGCAGGGCCGCCTGGGGGCTTTGGCGGGCGAGCAGTTCGGCCACCACGCTTTTGACGTTTTCTGCGTGGCTGGTGGTGGTGACCAACACGGCGTCTGGGGTGTCAATGATGATGAGGTTCTGGGTGCCGAGCGCAACTACTGGCCTATGGGGGGCGTTGATGTAGGTGTGGGTGGCATTAAGGGTAATGCCCTGGCCTTCGACGCGGTTACCGTTTGCGTCGGCTTGGGTTAGCTCTGCCACGGCGTTCCAGCTGCCGACGTCGCTCCAAGCGCCGTTGAAGGGTAGCACCACAACGTTGGTGTATTGCTCCATCACGGCGTAGTCAATGCTTTGTGCGCGGCATGCGCTGAACGCTTGTGCTTCAGGCCGGGTAAATATGCCGTCATGTACGGCACCTGTCGTTGCCTGCTGGCAGCTGGCCAAAATGTCTGGTGCGTAAAGGCCAAGCGCTTCAAGCAAGGTGCTTGCCTTGCATAAAAATATACCGGCATTCCACAATACGTCGCCCTGCAAGATCAAGGACTCTGCTCGGTCTACAGTTGGTTTTTCAATAAATTGGGCGACCAGCTTGCTGCCGTCTGGCTGGACTGCACCTTGCTGGATATACCCATAGGCCGTGCTGGGAAAGCTGGGGATTACGCCGAAAGTAACGATGGCGCCTTGCTCGGCTGCAACCTCACCGGTGGTAACCATTTTGGCGAAAGCATTGGCGTTAGGTATGTGGTGGTCTGCGGGGCAAAAAAGCAGTAATTGATCAGGCTCGGTAGCCAAAGCGGCGAGGGCCATAGCGGCGGCCGGGTTGCGGGGAACTGGCACCAAGATAACCAGACGAGTAACTTGAACGGCTTGCAAGGTATCAGCTACCAAAAACCGGTGTTCTTCTGCTGCTACGCATATAAGACTTCGGCCCTGATTTTGGCTAAATGGGGCCAATCGTTCAAGGGTAAGTTGCA
>JACMQE010000217.1 GCA_014377145.1 Glaciimonas sp.
GACCCAATATCGTTGCGACAAGAGACCATATTAATAAAACTGGAATTGGCCCAATACTTCCTGATCCAAAAATATTATTAAATGTATCGTTAGTTATTGCAATCGGTTTGGTGTAAGTAATTCGCATGTCCAGGCCGCGAATAAATTGCATCATGCCCAGAGTCACAAGAAATGACGGGATATTTACAAAAGTGACGAAAAAACCGTTAATTAAACCAACGAGCAGGCCACAAAGGATACCAGCCATAATGCCTGCAACCAGTCCGTAACCGGCTTGCATGGTCATTGCAGAAACCAGAGCTGCAAGTGCTGCAGTTGAACCTACGGATAAATCAAGTTCCCCAACCGAAATGACGAACGTCATTGCCACCGCCATGATGACAATCATTGACGTGGACCGAGTGATATTAAACATATTGTTTAAAGTCAGAAATCCAATATCACCAATAGTTACCGCAAAGAAAATAATAACAAAAACAAAGAATATATAGACTATATAATCTTTCCACTGGATTTTACCAAGAGATGAATTGATCATTTTATTAGATTTACTAGGGTGCATTAAACTTGAACTGCGTGATGCAGATCTTCTTCAGAAGCAATATCAACTCTTGAAATATTATCGGAGATAGTTCCATTTTTTAGAACTATTATTCTGTCACTCATTGCCAAAATCTCCTCAAATTCAGATGACACCACCAGGATAGCCGCTCCGTTGGCTGCCAACTGGCGAACCAGTTTGACAATATCGGATTTCGCACCGATGTCCACGCCAATGGTGGGCTCATCTAGAAGCAGCACTTTGGGGTTGATGGCAAGCCACTTTGAAAGAATCACTTTTTGCTGATTTCCCCCCGATAACAGGCCTACGGTTTTATTGATACTGCTGGTGGCGATTTTCAGTTTGGAAACATATTCCAGCATCGCGCTAGCCGCAGACCTGGTCCTAATATAGAATAAATTTGTAAATAATTTTAAATTTGGCAATAAAAAATTATCAAGTATTGAATGATCCAGGATCAGTCCTTGAGTTCTGCGATTTTCAGGAATAAGTGCAACTCCGGAAGAAATAGCTTCAACGGTAGTTTTTATCAATTTGCCATTGATTCTAATTTGACCCTGATCCGACGCATGCAATCCAAATATTGTTTCCAGTATTTCTGTTCTTCCCGATGCCATGAGGCCTGCCAAACCGACCACTTCACCCGGATATATAGACAAATTAATGTTTTTGAAAAAATTCTTGTTTGACAGGTCAATCAGTTCAAGTGCGGGTTTTGTTCCCAGCTCGTGATTTCGTTGGTGCCAAACCATTGATGTTTCTGAAGTGGAACCCAGCATTGAATCAATTACTGCCTTCATAGACAAGTTGGCACACGTGTCCGTTAACACCTTTTCCCCATCCCGCATCACGGTAATACGGTCGCAAATAGTAAATATTTCGGTCATACGATGAGAAATATATATGACGGAAATACCACTTTCTTTAAGGCGCCTGACAAACTTAAAGAGTCTGGTCACTTCAGCTTCAGAAATAGAAGATGTGGGCTCATCCATTACCAAAATGCGCGCATTTTTGGAAAGTGCCTTTGCGATCTCGACGATCTGACATTTTGCGACACTCAGCTGCTCTACGCGAGCCTCAGGATCAATATCTTCGCCTAGCTCATTTAAAATTAACTTGGCGCGTCGGATTGTTTCTGCATCATCAATAACCAAACCCGAAGCCATTCGGGGCTCTCGCTTAAGAAATATATTCTGGGCTACGGTTAAAGTAGGTATCAGGCTGAATTCCTGAAAAATCATCGCAATGCCAAATTGCTCTGCAACTTGGGGCGATGTAATGTTTAAGAATTCACCATCCAGCAAGATCGTTCCATCGTCCTTCAAATAGACGCCGGTCAGTATTTTCATTAACGTAGATTTACCGGCACCATTTACACCCATGAGTGCGTGTACTTCTCCTTTATGCAGAGAAAAATCGGCTTTTTTCAATACCGAAATGCCACTAAAGCTTTTTTCGATTCCACGCATCTCTAAGAGATTTTTTTCCTGCACGTTAATATCTTTCTGTTCCATCAGGTCAATAAGAAGAGTCATTCGACCAAATATTATTCGAATGACTCACCTTATCTTACTTTTTCAAATCAGCTGCCATCACTACAGGTAATTCAGTTCTGTAGATTGTTTTGTAGGAGGCTGTGAGATTGGCACGCTTGACGGCCAGGGGGGGGACCACGATATAAGGTGGGGTGGCAACATCAATTAGCGCGAGCGCGCCAACCGTGGCTTCAGCAACACCTTGGTCATAAGGTCGCTGCGAAGAAATACCGGCGATGAAGCCGTTTTTGGCGACGTTACCCGCAACGATCTGATCAAAGTTTTCGCAAACAATTTTGAAATTCGCTGGAAGTTTTCCGGCGACGTTGGCTGCGACTACAGCGCCCATGGCGGGAACCGACCAAGAACCGTAGAGGCCTTTCATGTTGGGGTAACGCGCCAGCAGGGCCTGCGCCACTTCTTGCCCTTTGTTGGGGTTGTCGTGACCGGCAACTGCCACCAGTGTGATCTGGGGGTACTTGGCTGCCATGCGCGCAACGAAACCTTCGTAACGAAGATTTGTCACATAAAAGTCATTGGCATAGAAAAGAGCTCCGACTTCACCTTTGCCGCCCACAGACTC
The DNA here is from genome assembly GCA_014377145.1 of Glaciimonas sp. The sequence goes on from JACMQE010000217.1 coordinate 2,684, forward strand.
AGCAAGCAGGTCGGCAACATACATCCCGAGCGCCAAATTATCCGACGAGATGATGGATGCATAGTCCTTGCCTGGGCTCATGCCATCGACAGCTTGGTCAATGAACACAATCTTGGTCCCAGCTGCACGCAGCTTCTTGTACGCCGATGCGGTGGTTTGTCCGTTGAGCGGGATGGAAATCAGCAGGCTGGGTTTAAGAACAGAGATCGCCTCCAAATCCGAGATTTGTCTTGCGTCATCCCAGTCTGCATTGGTTTCAGCAACGACTTTGATTCCCAGCTTGGAAAATGTCTCTTTCAAACCAATCAGTTGCTCGGTTGCCCAATCGTCACCCAACCAACCCATGGAGATAGCAACAGTAAATTTACCGGCCTTGATTTTGGCTGCCTGCTCAGGGGTGATTTTGAGTGTGGAAGACAGCACACCTTTTTCGCCGCGTTGGCCATCGCTTACCACGGTGTTGGACAAATCGGAAACCTTGGCCAATTCCATCGTCTTGGCGGAAGCGGGTTTGTACCAGAGCGGGTGTTTGACGCCGTCAACGGCAGCAAATGTAGAAATGGGGAGTCCTAATGCCAAAAAAGCGCTGGCAATAGATTGAAGGGCTGTACGTTTTTTCATGAAATTGTCTCTATGTTTGTAATTAAGATTAATGGTGCTAACTTGAATTTTTTTTTATAAATCAGTCCCCTTCTTTCTTCTATCCAGATGGATTTAGACGCTGAAGTGCGGGTTTATCTGTTCAACATGAAATCACGGAGCATCGCAGCGAGTCTCTGTTCGGCTTCTAGCGCAAGACTGTGGCCACACTCATCAAATATCGCAGATCGCTCTACATTGACGGCAACCTGGCTCATTTGGTCTTTCACAAGTGCGCCAAAGAACTCCGGGGCACCAACTGTCATGACGGGCAGCGTCAGTTTTGTCTCAGCAAGTTGTTGGTTGATTCGGGCGTTTTTTAGGCCTGCTCTGTAAGTTTCCAGGCAACCACGCAATCCACCCGGCGATTTAAGACATGAAATCCATTCAGTGATGGCTTGATCGGATATTGCCGTAGGGTTCCAGGTCTCAGCTTTGATCCAGAATTCCCAGAATTCTCTTTCGTGGCCGGAAATCAACATTTCTGGGATGTGCGGAATCCAGAAAAAAGGAATATGCCAAAGCCAAACGCCTTTTTGTTGAAATTGCGACGAGATTTTTTCTGGTTGAAAACTTGACCACTCTTCCAAACCGAAACCGGAGAGAAGCATTTCACAAAATGACAGCGTCATCACTTTGTCTCGGTGGGTTGCGGCCAACGCGTAGGCAAACTCGGCGCCCCTGTCCTCGCCATGCACATGAAACTTCGAATGCCCTAGTTGCGCCATCAACTCTGACACGTCTTGGGCATTTGTAAGCGAGTCGTAGCCCTCCTCGACGGGAGGTTTATCGGTGTAGCCAAAGCCACGGAGGTCTGGCGCGACCACCGTGAAATGTTCGGTCAATAACGGTATGAGTTTGTGCCAATAAAAATTGGTCTTGGGGGTGCCGTGCAAAAGCAATAGCGGCTCGCCTTGTCCCGCCGTCACGTAATGCATGCGTATACCGTTGACTCGCGCTCTCCCATGTTTTACCGCGGCGCCGAGGTGGTCGTACATTTCTGCCATTTTTATCTCCTTACAAGGTGACTATTGTTATTGCGCGACTCGAAGTCGTCTCTGTTCAGAAGCCAATGAAGCCGCTGGCTTGACGGATACAGCATCGCTTGCAAGGACGTTGGAGGCCTTTTCAAGGCGGTTGAGTCGTCGTCATTGCGCTTTACAGAGTGCTTTGATAATTACATTTGTTCATTTGAATGTCAATATGTTCACTATTAGGGTTTTCACTTACACGCTGTCTGGAGATCCCGTCGAGCGTTCAGTGCGGGCACAGCAAAGACTCCACAGTGCCCATATTTGACATGGCGCAATTCACACCCGCTTTTTTTACGGATCATTGGATGGATGCACAAGCCGCTTCGAGTCAGATAACCGGTGGTTTTTTGTGTGGCCCACTGACTGCCTGTAAGGGAAATGACATGAGGTTTTATTTATTTGAACGACAAGCTGAAGCGCACATTCGCAGGTCGCGCGAGTACCTCGAAGAGGCCAATGTGAGGCGGGTGGAGCACCAAGCGGCGGCCGAGCATCACAATGCGCTGGCCGAGATGTATGCCAGCCGAATCGCGCGCATTCAAGCGGAAATGGGGCCTGCTTTCGGAGTGCATGCTGCCTTGGCTACGCCTGCGGATGATGGCGTCAAGGAGCCCATGGTCCGCTCCAAGTCGGACTCGGTGGTGAACTACCCCTATCCTGCGCGATCTGCACACGCCTGACAGCCAC
>JACMQE010000218.1 GCA_014377145.1 Glaciimonas sp.
CAATGGCGCATACGCCGCCGTTATCCCAAAGTGGATCAGCAGCATGATCCAAAACGAGCCCATCTATATCAACGGCGACGGCGAGACCAGCCGCGACTTCTGCTTTGTGAACAACGCCGTGCAAGCTAACTTACTTGCCGCCACCGTGCAAACCCCCGAGGCAGTCAACCAAGTCTATAACGTTGCTGTGGGCGACCGCACTACCCTCAATGAGTTGTACGACCAGCTCAAAGCCAACCTGCTTCCCCTCTACGCGCACTTGCATGTTGCCCAACCTGTCTACCGTGACTTTCGCGCTGGTGACGTACGCCACAGCCTGGCCGACATCAGTAAGGCGGCTACCCGCTTGGGCTATACGCCAACACAGCGCATTGGCCAAGGGTTGGCGTGGGCAATGCCTTGGTACATCAGCCAAAAGCAATATAAGCATTAGCCCTCTAGCGCACGTACAGCAAGCGTAGCCAGCTACAAACTAAATAGCAACCTAATACCATGACAAAGCCAATCTACGTCACCCAACCCTACCTGCCCCCGTTAGCAGAATTCATTCCCTACCTTGAAAAAATTTGGGAAAACAAAATTCTCACCAACGGGGGCCCATTTCACCAACAGCTAGAACAAACGTTGTGCGAGTACCTGGGCGTCAAATACATCAGCCTGTTTACCAACGGTACCATCGCCTTGGTTACTGCGCTGCAAGCACTGCGCATCACCGGTGAGGTCATCACCACACCCTATTCTTTCGTAGCCACAGCGCACTCTTTACTGTGGAACGGCATCAAGCCTGTGTTTGTGGATGTTGACCCCAATACGCTCAATCTTGACCCCGCCAAGATTGAAGCAGCCATCACACCCCACACCACCGCCATCATGCCCGTGCACTGCTATGGGCAGCCTTGCGATGTAGATGCCATCCAAAAAATTGCCGATAACTACAACCTCAAGGTCATTTACGACGCAGCCCACGCCTTTGGCGTCAAGTGCCACTGCGGCAGCGTGCTAAACCACGGCGATCTATCTATATTAAGCTTTCACGCCACCAAAGTTTTTAACACCTTTGAGGGTGGTGCCATCATCTGTCCAGATGCCAAAACCAAACAGCGTATTGACCAACTCAAAAATTTTGGCTTTGTAGATGAGGTTACGGTGGTTGCACCTGGCATCAACGGCAAGATGAGTGAACTGAACGCAGCTTTTGGTTTGTTGCAACTTAAACATATTGAAGAGGCGCTAACACGCCGCCAAGAAATTGATGCAACTTATCGTGAACAACTTGCTGGGATCACAGGTATCGTCTGCCTCAATGGCACAAATCAATCCGTAACCAATCACTCCTACTTTCCCATTTTGGTTCAAACTGATTACCCTGTTAGCAGGGATGCGCTATACCAAAAACTAAAAGACCACGGAATTTTTGCACGCCGATATTTTTACCCATTGATTTCAGATTTTCCAATGTATCGGAGTCTGCCGTCAGCACAACGAGATAATTTGCCAGTAGCAGCAGATGCTGCAGTAAAAGTATTGTGCCTTCCAATCTACCCAACGCTTGAAATAGATCAAATTAAAAGAATTGCTCACGTAGTTGCAGAGGTAAGCACAGTATGAAACTAGGGATAATGCAACCCTATTTTTTCCCATACCTCGGCTATTATAGCCTGATAAAAAACACTGACCAGTTCATTTTATTTGATACGGTTCAATTTATCAGGCATGGCTGGATTGAGCGCAACCGTACTTTAAAACCAGTTGAAGGCTGGCAATATATTGCAGTACCATTAGAAAAAAAGGCGTATTTAAAAACTGCAATTAGTGAACTTGTCATACGTAATAACGAGGACTGGAAAGGTAAGCTAATTCGCCAATTAGAGCATTACAAAAAAAGAGCCCCTTTTTATTCTGAAACAATGAATGTTATTGAAGATGCACTAAACATGGATACCACTAGCATCGTAAAACTCAATGAAAATATATTGAAAAAAACGTGCCAATATCTTCAGATTCCTCTAAAAACTTCAATTTTTAGCGACATGAACTTGGAAATTGGCGAGGTTGATGATCCGGGTGAGTGGGCTTTAGAAATTAGCAAAACTCTGGGTGCCAGTGAGTACATCAACCCAACGGGTGGAATGAGCATATTCAATCGGGAACAATATGCTCAATCAGGCATTTCGTTAAAGTTTTTGGGAAACAATTTGCAACCCTATAACCAAAGGCGCCAGTCGTTTGAAGCGGGTCTGTCAATTATTGATGTGATGATGTTCAATGATATTAAGTGCATTAATACTTTGATTGATGCTACCTTCCTGTTGAACCCAGAAGATGCTTTAGCAAAGCCACACGAAGATTAAAGTTTGATTATGATAACAAAATCCGCTGAAAATAAAAACAATTTTGCATTGAATCTTATTTTCACAGACAGTGCGCGAACTGCATGGGGGCATATATTGGCAGGTGTTGCAGCGGCAAAGCCACCAGTTGTTTTAATGCCTGCATACATTGGTTTTACTGAGCGTGAAGGTTCAGGTGTTTTGATCCGATTACAGAAAATTCTGCGGGGTATAAATTTTACAAAGTTGATGATACTTTGAAAATTGACATTAAGGATTTCTCGAATGCGATTGAGTCAGGCTCTGTAAACGTTGCGCTTGTTATTCATTATTTCGGTTTTTGTCGAAATGACATGACTGCAATTAAAACCCTATGCAATAAGCACAATGTATTGCTGGTAGAGGACTGTGCACATGCCTTTCAGATAGGTGTTAATAATCAACGCCTAGGAAACTATGGTGATTACAGCTTTTATTCTTTACATAAACACTTGGCTACCAGCGCAGGCGGTGCTCTAAAAATTAACACGACCGCAATCCAGTTGCCAAAGCTACCGGAGAACAAACATATTGCTACGATTGATTTAGAGCAATATGCAAAAACCCAATTTGATCAAGTTGCGGATGTCAGAAGAAATAACTTTTTATCGTACACAAAATTTTTGCCATTATCAGACAATATAAAAGTCATGTTTGATTTAATAGAATTAGATGTACCACAAAGTTTTCCCATTCTAGTAAAAAATTCTCTGCGGGAGAAATTGTATTTTTATCTTATCGAGAATAACATGCCGGTGACGGCCCTATACTACCGAATGATTAATCAACTTACTGCTGATAAATTTCCAATTTCATTTGTTATATCTCATGAGATTTTGAACCTGCCCGTACATCAAGATGTAAATGAACATGATATTGAAATGATTTGTAACTCAATTTCAATTTTTTTGAATAATCAAAAGTAATTATTGTGACATTTGCAACCGATTTTAAAAAGCTATTAGAAGAGGTGGACTCTGACTTTGATCCGCCACTATCGTCATCGCTTAATCTTCATGATTATGCGCAGAAAATTTACCATAATGCTTCTATTTTTTCTGTACATGAAGAGGGTAAATTAGTTGCAGCATTGGCGGTTTATTCAAATGATCCAAATCGCGAAATCGCGTTTTGCACCATGCTTGCTGTTGGTAAACAGCATAGAAACTATGGACACGGTACTAATCTAGTTAGAACAACTGTTGATTTTTTGAAGAAAAAATCATTTAAATTTTTTAGATTAGAAATATATAAAAACAATCCAAAGGCAATTACCTTTTATAAGCGACTGAATTTTGCGGCTTTCTCAGAAAATGAGCATACAGTTTTTGTGGAATTAAAAATTTCATAGATCGCAAAAGATATCATGCGTATTCCCAATGTAATTGTCTGGAAAAAATGTCCTGTACAGGTACGCTGTACAGATATGTGTGTGCCTGGCGGATATTGCCAATGTTTAATTTCCGAGTAATTAGATTAGTTGTCTAGATTAATGACTATTGCATCAATGGGCGATTTTGCAGAATCGATCGCCATCGAACGACCCGCGCTGGGCTGTTTGTGCCCGGTTTTTAACAACGACGAGTCCGAAGTATTAGACATGCGTAGGGCCATTGCACGAACCGACCCGATGGCTTGTGGTTTATGTTTCACTAGGTCGTTATTTGCTCAGGCCGTTGAAAGTATCACACTTAATGTCTCACCACTATTATTCGGTGCTGTCTGGAAGGTAGGCAATATAAAACGGCCTCAAATATGACTGCGCCCAAACTATTGAAATCAGCTGTAAGTATATACATGGCGGAAAATGCTTGGCACTATTCAAAAGTTCAAATGCAAGAACTTGGCAACGGCACTTTGCGCCGCTGCAAGTTGATTGTGCAG
>JACMQE010000219.1 GCA_014377145.1 Glaciimonas sp.
AAGTCATACCACTCAAATACTGTGCCGAGTGATGATGCAAAAATGACTTTTCGTTCTTCTGTTGTAATGCCGTGTGAAGGGATATTTCCTTTCGCAAGACTGTTTGCCATGTTTGTCTCCTTGATTATTAATTTTTGTTTTGACCAACCCTATTTACAACCGAAGCTACCGAAGTCACTATTACGTACCGACTTTAATGTGAAAACAGGATTTGTATCGGTTTATTGTATGGATATGAAAGGATAGAGTGTGCGACCATAAGCTTACGTAAATCTTGCTTGAAACTTACAAGCTGGGGAAATGTGGCTATAGAGAATGCATGCTTTGGGGATTGAAAACAGCATCGAATTTAATTGTGTGCAATGCAGATGACGATTTTGCATAATCCTTAAACATAATACGTTGGCAAAAAAATTTAATGAAAGTGTTATGAATATCATAGGGAAAGCAGATTGACGCATAATCACGCTTATCTTGTTGAGAACGGGAAATCTGATACGAAAATTCCTGATTTCCAAGAGGATTATCGCGCTTTTGGGAGATATTCAAATAAAACTGAGTCAGTTATTTTCTTCTCTGAAGTGCATTCGCAATGCGGGAAATAGTACGCTAAATTTGGCTAGCTTATGCCCAACTTGCGATATCCGATATCTTCTAGGCTAAAAATTTTCCTTTTGTCGTCGTAAGAGAAAATCTCTGCGTAGTGTACCCAGCGGATAATAGCGTCTATTGTTTTTTTCAGCGGCATCATCGCTCAAATAATCTTCTAGCTCCTGCTGGAAGTGGGCACACAGGACACATTGACTTTTACGCTCTTACAGGATTGATTTGATGCGTGCTGCCAAAGGAACCTGAAGAAGAAGTTGCTTTGTAAAGACTTACTTGGGCTGCTGAACTCCATACCCAATGTGGTAAGGGTGATGTCCCCTTCTTTCATGTCGGCGAACCCGAAGTATGCAGCACTTCTGCTACAGGAAATAGACCATCGATTTCGAGATGTAGATATACGCCGAAATGTCGGGCATATCTGCACGGCTACTGTAAGCTGCAGCAGCCAGCGTTTCTAGCAGACACCTGCCATCAAGTTGGTCGATACAGGATTGAGACGATTGCCAAGTTCCAGTGTGGGACCATTGCGATTTGAAACTAAGGGTAGTCTGGCAGTCATTTTGGCGTAGATATCATCGACTAGCTGACGGAACGCTGTGTCTAGCCGATTCCAAGGATGAGCGAAAGGTACCTTAATCTCTGCAATGATCCGGCCAGGATTTGATTACAAGACCACAATCCTATCGGACATGAATACCGCTTCTTCGATGTTATGTGTGACAATCAATATCGACTTGATAAGCAAGCGGCCGTCATTCCACAGATCAAATAGATTGGTACGTAATTGTCTTAGCAGTAAGCACATCCAGCGCCGAAAATGGCTCATCCATCAGCAATAAAGTGAGATCGACGACGAACGCTCTGGCAAAGCCGACTCGTTGGCGCATCCCGCCGTGTAGGTGGCAGTGTGAATACTGACGCTGTTTGATATGATGCAGAGCCCAAAGATGCTACGAAGAAAATACGCGGTCGAGTTGCGTTCTGGAAGGGTATAAAAGTTATCCAGTGAAGTCTCTTTAGGTGGCCATTTTTGGGCTGCCATGACAGACTGGTCGATTGCCTACTGACCGCAAGCCCTTGATCTGTCGAAATGAGGAAATTTAAAAAACAGAGGAAAATTCTCTCTCCCGCCTACGCTTAAGATCCTATTCCAAATCTTTGTAAAATCGACTCAAGAGTAAAATGAGGAACACGAAATTAACAAACTATAGGCTAGTATTTAATAGCTCTTCACAGTTTTTCTACATTCTCCTATATTTTTCAAGCCAAACAAAAGAGCGTTCGACCACCCAGCGTTGTGGCGTCACAGCAAAGTTAGAGTGCATTGGGCTTTGCAATTTCTACCGAGTACCTCGTGGACACCATCTGCAAAAAGCTTGCCGGTCATGTCATCGGTATTGTGTTGTTGGATGAATGCCTGAAGTTCAACTATATTCGATAAGGAAAATGGTATGAATATCATTGCTTTTCATTTAATCTTTCACATTACACAAACGAACATTTTGAATATAGTTGAACTTCAGGCATTTTTTATTTAGTGAGTCACCTGTATGGCCACGATGAGAACCTTCAATTCCCTGGAGGAGGCTTTCGAATCGCCCCCATTACTCGATGGCGTCGAGCCTTAACGGTCCCTCTTCTTGCCTGAGACATGGAAAACCTGCCTACACTAACCAACCAGTATACTTTCTTATATTTTGGCAGACTCTTTCAAGAAGCAGTTCTGGCTTTTCAACTGGGGATTCTGGATTGTGAATATGGCCTACGTTGCGTGGCATTCTGGCATCGCACCCGCCAAAGTCAATGTGGGAGCCTACAGCAAAAAACTTTGCTCGTCACCAACTCATAATTCCAGAAGTTTCGGTTTCTTCCTTTTCTACACAAGGCAGCGTACGCTTTCGCCATCCGCGAGATTGCTGCCTTAGTGAGCGTACAGTTCCGTCACATCTGGGAGAGACCACATTCTTATTGAGGCATGCATTGCTCGCATTCTGACTTGGCCTGCTTCTCAAAACTCTTAAGTGCGATTACTGTAGCTAGTTGGGTACGAGAATAAAGTTTTTTGAATGCATCCACCTTTTATTTGTTTTTGTCGATATTGTTTTGCATTTCGTTAGACGACATGTTTTGTGTGCAAAGTGTTAACGCTGGAGAGCTTGGGGTACGTTGTACGACATTTGTTTCTGCATACACAAAACAAGTTGATAAAAAATCGATTAGAGCAAATAAAACAAGAGTGGCAGCTTTCATTAGTATATTCCTTTATAAATTTCGCCCTATTTCCGGCATTGTACTGGTGGACTATAATATAGCACTGCATCTGTGGTGTTTTTATACATACACCATCTGATGGTAATTTCCAATCTTTTCAGCAGCATTCTGATCCCATGTATATTACAATTGGGAACCGTAAAAATCCTCGATATCATCTCAAGACCACGTTTTTTGGCACTAAGTAATACAGCTGTAGATACCACAATACTGAGTTGCCGTACCATTTTTTATTAAACGGCCAAGGCCACCCCCCCCAGCGCTCGAGTGGCGCTAAGCATAAGTGGCAGCCGATTCAGATTATGCATTTGAATCCAGAACAAAGCACTTGCCAATCTGGGAAGGCGGCAGATATATTTCAATGGCTAGAAACGCCGGCCGAGTATTTTTCCGAGCAGGAATACCCGCTTAATTTTGGCGTATGTTGCGGTTTGATCGATCGGCGCATCAGACTATCTCAGCCCACAGTTTCTGCACATTTAGCAACTTTGCAATGTGCAGAGTTAGTGATCATCAAGCGTGTCGAGCAATGGATTTTTCATAAATGTAATGAAGAAACAATTCAAGCCTTCCTTGCCCACCTCCATATTGAATTGTAACGGGGCAATGGGTATTGTTTTTGCATTGGTTTCTGGCTTTGTGATCGGTCCCCGCTTTGGTCTAGAGGCCTTGCCGCTGGTAGCGAGTGCACTAACTACATTGTTGTTTATTTTGTGCGGCGCGCCCAGAAAGGCATTTTAGTAATAACAATTTTCAGCAGTTTCTTTGGCGATGGGCTGATCCCATTTTTTGCTTTATTTACTTACCAAAATTGGCGTTCTAGAACTTCCTAATCGCATCATTATGGCACCACTTACCCGCTCCAGCGCTATTGGGGAATGGCCGTGTACCGAATGCACTGATGAGTAAATATTACGTGCAGCGCGTTTCCGCAGGCGGTCGCATCGTTTTACAACTGTGGCACGTTGGCCGCATCCCCGACCCGAGTTTCCTGAACGGCGAATTGCCGGTCGCCCCAATCAGTTTGTTACGCCACCTGCGCGACTACGTTGCAATGCGTGCGTTGGAACTGGCAAAAATTCCGGGCATCGTCGAGGCCTATCGTAAAGGGGCGAAAAACGCCAAGGCTGCGAATTTCGATGGCGTTGAAATTCATGGCGCTAATGGGTATCTGTTGGATCAATTTTTACAAATGGGCAGCAATCAACGTACCTATATTTAAGGCAGCTCGCTGGAAAATCGTGCGCGTCTGATGCTGGAAGTCACCGATGTCTGTATCGGCGTATGGGGCGCATCCCGTATTGGTATGCATTTATCTCCAGCGTGCGACATCCATTCGATGGGCGACACCAATCCGCTGGAAACGTTTAGCTATATTGCCAGTGAACTTGGCAAACGTGGCATCGCTTTTATTTGCGTGCGCGAGGGTCAAACACCAAATCGTCTTGGCCCACACAACTCAAGAAAGCCTTTGGCGGCATGTACATCGTTAACCAACAACTGACAAAGGCCGCAGAAGAAAAATTGTTAAACAAAAGCGAAGCGGACGCCGTTGCGTTTGGCCAGTTGTTCATTGCCAATCGAGACTTGCCGCGTCGCCTGAAGCTTGATGTGCCGTTGAATGTGCCTAAGTCGGAAACATTTTATGCAATAACACGAGAAGGATATGTCGATTACCCTGCGCTGGTCTAAATACTAGTTGAAATGTAGTCGGGCAAATAGCTTATGCTGTTTGCTTAATATCGTGAATCGACAAGTACATTCTGTTCGCGATTTTTTTGTTGCATTATTTTGGCTTATGCATTTTGCATAGGACGTTATTCCTGCTAGTTATTTACTCTTTTATTCACCATTTTCAGTTCAGTTTGTCAGTTTATTTAGCAAACTACGGACTACTGGAATCAGCTCCCCTGCGGTCATCCCGACCGGACCAGTGCCTTGTGCGACCAGAATATCCGCTGCGCGACCATGCAGCCAGACTGCGCCTAGCGCAGCGTGCCAATCGGACCAACCTTGCGCCAATAACGCACCGCAAATACCAGACAACACATCACCGCTACCCCCTGTCGCTAACGCTGGATTACCTGTTAGATTGACCACCGCGTAGCCATCGGTGCGGGCAATGATACTGCCTGCACCTTTTAATACCACTACGGCATTAAAGCGTTGCGCCATGCTGCGGGCTGCTGCCAGACGTTCGGATTGAATTTCTGCCGTGCTAATGCCGAGCAAGCGTGCTGCCTCCGAAGGGTGCGGCGTCATTATTGTGATGGATCCCGCATCTCGACGATGTGTGATCAATTGCTGCAATGCTGGTTCAGTGGCAATTAAATTCAAGGCGTCGGCATCAAGAAGTAAATGGCTATGTGCTTTCAACGTTTTTACTAGCAACGCATGTGCCGGTTGTGACGTGCCTAATCCTGTGCCAACCACCAACGTCGCTGACGCCAAGTCCAATTCTGTGACATGCCGACACATTAACTCTGGTTGACCGCTATC
>JACMQE010000220.1 GCA_014377145.1 Glaciimonas sp.
ATCACGAGCCAGCATGGTGGCCATCAGTACCAGGTGCACATCGAGCAGAAACACCAGCAACCGGCAGCACGCCGACGCCTTGACGCTGGATGACCACGGCCACATGCGAGCAGATGAGCACGCTACACCACCACCGGTCAGCGTGGAGCCAATCGGTACTAGGTGCGCGTTGAGCAGGATCGCCAGAGAACGGCAGGACACCGGGACCTCGAAGCTGGATCGTAATACCACACGCGAGCAGCTGGGGAAGCGGCAGCATTACGAGTCAGCATGGTTGCCATCGGTAGCAGGTGCACATCGAGCAGGATCAACAGCAACCGGCAGCACACCGACACCTTGACGCTGGATCGTCACGGCCACACGCGAGCAGCTGGGGAAGCGGCAGCATCACGAGCCAGCATGGTGGCCATCAGTACCAGGTGCACATCGAGCAGAAACACCAGCAACCGGCAGCACGCCGACGCCTTGACGCTGGATTACCACGACCACACGCGAGCAACCCGAGACGCGGCCGCACCGGCCAGCGTGGTGGCCATCGGTACCCGTTGCGCATCGAACCGCATCACCAGCAACCCGCAGGACACCAATAGCGTGATGATGGCGGCGGCCTAACTTGCGCTTCCAACTGGCGTGATCATCCATGCCGGCCGCCGAAAAGCTAAGCCCGTGCCCGAATATATTATTTTGCAACAATCCTATTTTATGGCGGGACGTACTATCATTGAGTTCGAGGCAACAATTTACAGCATGCAATTTAAGGGAAGCTATGACGGTTCAGATTCGGCATTGTGTGATCCACGGCTTTAATAAAGAACAACGTGAAGATGCTACAGACATAGTAAAAAAAACAGATCTATTGGATGTTGCTTTGCCTGCAGTCCAAACTCTAGTAGCAGGTATTGCGGAACTCCTCGGGAAACGCGCAAACAGCCAAGCGTGGGGACGGTTTGGAAGCGATAGCAGGCAAGGAACATTTCCTTTAGGCTTTGCAAATTACGTCGCAATCTTAGACGATCCTGAGAAATTCCTCGGTTTGTCTCATCTCGCAGTTGATCAACTCGTTTCAGAAGCTAACAAAGAACAGCTTTCAACAGGAGGCCGCATCCTGTTTTCGGTTTTCGATGACGATGCAGCGGGGCCAATTTTCCTTGTAGCGATGATCAAGCAAAAAGGCGGGGTACTTCTCAATGATGATTTTGTACCAATCGGCATTATTGAAGTTGATATGGGCAAGCTACATCAGGCATCCCAAATTCGAATTCAACATTTCATTGCAGACCAAGCCGTCGAGTTCGAAGATGATGAAGCTGACCGAAATTACTTGTCATTTTTATCGCCGAGAGCCAGCAGTCAGACTTCAAGATACTTTATTGCGGCCCTAGGCTGTATCGTTGGCATCACCTCTGCAAAAGCGACAGATCAATTGTTTGTAGCAGTTGAGGCACTTTTTGATACTAATAATGATCTGAAAGAATATCGTAAGCAAGCTAAAGCACGAATTGTAGAGTATTTGCAAAAGCAATTAGATAGTAATCAAACCGCATCTCTAGATGATATTTGCGTCGTATTAAAACACGTCGTACGCGCGGAACATGCATCTCATTTAGACGACGTCTTGCCTTACTTTAATGGGCCTAAATACAAGATTCCAGACGAATTCATTGTTCATGGAAGGAATCTAAAAAAGCAAAGCCGCGTAACACTTAAAAGTGAGCGTCTTGCGGTAGAATTCGAGCCATCTGACCTAGGTGTGACCCAAGATGCGAAATTATGTTACAACAAAAATCAAAAGACACTGACTATTAGCAATTTATCAGACGAATTTATTGCTAAGCTAGACCAAGCAATTTTAACCGGATAACTGGAAATTAACGTGTTTCAATCCGTGGTCAATCTTTATCGTGCTTTGGGAAAACCCTCTGTCACCGATGACTCGACTTATTCATTTGATGGGCCAATTACGCCTGTAGTAAGAGCGCTCATCGAAGATTATCGGCAGATAAATTTTCGCTTTGGTGAAATTGATGTTAGCCAACTATCAGATAGTCATGCCAAGATCGAAGTAAATTTACCGAGAGGTGATGTTGGTAAATTTTATTCCACGATCGAAAGTTTCCTTACCAGTACTTCGTCTATAGCGGTCGGAAGTATTCCAGAAAATTATTATATTTTGGAGGAGGATTATCTTTCAGGTGATTTGCCGAAACCTATAAAGCTGAGATCACTTGAATCATTAACTGAATTTATAAAACTGCTTACTTTGTTTTCAGAAGATATTCATGATCTAAGCGGTAGTGGAGTCCGACGCCTATTGTTCGTTCTCCCCCCCGACGGTCGTATTCCGCAAAAAACTGTAGTGGTTCCAGTAGTGCTAGAAGCTTCAGCACTCGATAATGAACTAAATCACTATAAGATTTTGGAATCATTAGTTAGCCCTTCCAATGAAAAGAAGCTCCACATTGAAGAACGCCGATTGGTAATGAAAATTGCGATAAGCGATGTGTTAAATAATGCTAACAGCGAGATGAAACTTTTAACCTTTCTAGTAAAAAACTGGAATGAGGTGCTTCGGAAATACCGCTATAATTTTCAAGCTTATATCAACAAATTTGCATTTGACGATATTAGAAAAAAAATTGCTGATGCAGAAATAGAATATGCATCAAAGCTGAGTGGTGTACTAGGTGACATAGCAGGAAAGTTACTTGCATTACCTGTTTCCCTTTTAGGTGTTATTGCTTTAGAACAGGCCAAGTCGGATTTCGCATTTTGGAGTGGGTGTGCAGGTTTATTCATCGTAAGTCTGATTTATTGTCTTGTTCTTTACAATCAAAATCAACAAGTCAGTCGATTAGAGAATAGTTTTAATCTAATTTTTTCTCCGTTTTTTAATAAAATCAATACCTATCCAAAAGCTCTGCGAGATGCGCTAAGCCAACGAAAAAATGGTACAGCAAAGCAGCTTCTCACCCTCAAATGGACATTTAGGATTTTTTATTTTCTCGCAATGGTCCCGACGATCGGTGCTGCATACCAAGCCTATATTCGGTTCAACGAGCTACCAATTAAAGCAGTAATGTACGTTCTGGCTGTATGAGCTTAATACCGATTATTCGACGATTCAGTCTGTTGAGGGCCGTTGGCAATAGGCGATTTGAAGTAGATGCATACAGTCGCATGACCCACACCGTGAGGTCCCACGGTTTAAGGCATCACACCTGGCATATGCGATGCACTACGGTGTCAGTGCATGCCCAGTCGGAGCCCATCAATTACTATCTTTCCTCCCGCGAATTAAACAGGAAAGATAGCGCGCGTTCCTATGAGCCGTCTCTCGAAGCGCGTCTTGAATTTCGTTACTTGATAAACAGGCTCGCCATACGTGCCTTGTGAACCAGATCAGCTTCGCGCACGATCAATTTGCTGATGTCGGCATCGATTTTTTGCACAGCACTGACTTTTTTCAAAGCCATCAACTTGGCTTGATCCGATGACGCCGCAACGTATTCATCATTCAAAATATCCTCACGTTTTATTTGAAGCGTGTCTATTTTCGCGCGCATCATTTTTAATTCCTCTTTGATCTTGTTCGCGGCGCTTTTTACGATGTCAAAATTTGTCATGGCTAGTCGATTCGTCAGAGTTGATTAGCTGGCACGTTTTGCGCCGAGGACTGAAACAATCTTGGCGAATCGGCCAGGCGTCTGCGCGCTATTAGTGATTGCCTCCTGGATGTCCCGTTCTACGTCATCACTTTTAGGTTTGTACATATCGAGACGGCTAAAATTCACAAGTAATTTTGCATAGCCGCTTGGGTTTTTTTCAAGCTCACGTGAATTCATTTTTTCAATCAGGGCGGCGCACGATGTCGGGCCGATCGTTGGTACGGCCAGATCTGCGGATGAGGAGAACGCCAACTTCATTTCTACATCACGCTTTTTCAACGCGCCTGCGCACATTAAGACCCGTTCATAGTTGCGCGCCAGTTCCATTGCATGCATGGTGTACGACTCATCGGCACGGCGAAGCTCTTCCAAGATCCAAGCCTTTTCAGCTTCATTCTTCATCTGCTCGGCATGCACCATGGAGTGATCGGCGCGTTGCAAAAGACGATGCAAACCACCTAGCTCCAACTTGATCAGTGCATGCATTTTTTGACGTATGGCGAATTCACTTTCTGCACTTTCAAATTCGCTACGTGCTTTCGCCTCTTCCTGATCGCTTCCTTCTCCAAGGCTTCGGCGCGCCAGGCAGTCTTCAAGATCACGACGCGCCTTTTCAGCAGCGTCATTACCGAGTTCAGGCAGCGGTTTCCCATTGACCGCTGCCTGAATTTTTTCTAATTCTGCTTTCGCTGATTCAAATGCTTGATACGCGGCCTGCAAAGCCAAAGTGTTTTTGTTTGTGTCAGTCATGATCATTTCCTTGTCGTTGGTGGGGCGTGTTCTGATTGAATAATGATGACGCAGTGTCAGCGACATTTCGCATTGAAAACATGTCCGATGATGCGATGGATTTGCCGTGCACAAAGGCTCTTCCCATCATTCGCTTTTGCAAAATAGAATAGGGCGGTTCGCAGTCGGCTTGACCCGTCAGGCGGATCGTTTGCACTGCGCCAGTTCCGCCACGGCCCCCTTGAAAGGAAGCTGTTTAGCTCATCACACAGATTGGTTGCCACATACCAGGAAGAATCCCCTTCAATTTGATGTGCCGCTTCAATCAGGAGTAAATCACGCCGC
>JACMQE010000221.1 GCA_014377145.1 Glaciimonas sp.
AAAAGTCATTGCTGGTACCAAGACGGCGAGTGCAAGGTGCGAAAAGAGGTCACTTGTGGGGGCACTGGCGGCTATCCGGGCTACACGGTCAACGACACTTACAAAGTGGATGATATTGTCGAGAATGTAAGCAGCTTGTATGAATATATGACCGCACTGCGTTGCAATGGACCATCCCGGTTTTATGCACCCGGCGTGGATCCAGAATGGCTCACTGTGTGGAAGAGGTTTCAGGATTCTGGTGAAATTGATCCACCACCGCCAAATCCGCCGCAGGCGGTTATCGTCGGTAATGTATATGCGGTTGCCACCACTAGCACCGGTTTTGTCTACCCAATGGATGGCAGCAAGAGTTTACGCGCGGCCAAGTATCAGTGGGAAAACCGCAGTGGTCCGTCCAGTGTACGCAATGCAGAAAGTGCGCTTGCAGAATTGGTGGTGGCAAAAAATCAAATAGGTGAAAGTATATTTGAACTGACTGTGACCAACAAAGGTGGCAAGCAGCATATTGCTATCGTAAAGGTGAAAGTGGTAGTTGCCAACGTCAACATTTCTGGCGCAACGTCGATTCTGGCAGGGCAAGTCACCAGCCTGGAAGCGCAAGCTAACTTTAGCGGCGCAGGCATTGTCGCACTGACGTATCGCTGGAAAGTCCAGAATGCGCACAGCAGCGAAATCATGCAGGGCGCGCAGCAGCAATTACCGTAGTGTCTTTGAAGCGGGTAAATATCAAGCGACAGTGGAAGTGACCAGCGCGCATGACGGTCGCCAAGCTTTGCATCAATTTGGCGGAAAGATCACATTCACTACCCCTAAACTAACACAAGACATGTCCTATCAATTCACCGTCACAGTCACCGACCATACCATTAAATTGAGCAGCTAGAAGACGCATTCTTTGTTGGTGAAAAAGCGCGAAGTGCAATATTTAAAAGTTGCTCCGGGCTCGCACAATAGCTGAAGAAGGCTTATAAAGGTGGCGAAGTGGTATAAATAGATAGTCATCGTTTAATGCCAAATGGCTACCAAAAACCATTATGCGTCCGGCTCTGCGGGCTGGACTGGTGAACGGTGGACGGCTAACGGGACCCGTAAATAGTGGCTCTAATAGGCCTAAGCACAATAACATTTTTGCCGTGTGATGAAACAATAAAAGGGAAACGCGCATCTGTATTGTCTGATTTTGCATGCGCAATTCCTATACTGTGATTGTGTCTTTTAAGGGTAGCCGGGGTTGCCAAAAGAATGGTGGTGATTGCAAAATTAATCCTTCATTTAATGTACAAAAAATAATGCTATCTTGTAATGCTTTGCTTTGTATTGTTATTTTATAAATTCGACATAGTAAGCCTAATTTTCTACAGGCTTTGTACATCACAGATTAATATCTTTAACGAGCTGGCTGGGTAGCCTTTGCATTTTTTTCGGCCTCTATGGAAGATGCTTGACACAGTTTTTATTGAGTTTTAATTACTTTTTCAAACACGATGACTCCTGTACTGCTGACGCCTTTCCCCACGCCCATTCGTAAAACTCTCGTCGCCAATCGTTCTGAAATCTGTATCCGTGTGATGCGGGCCGCGGCCGAACTGGGTATTCTGCCGGTAGCTATTTATGCTGTCGAAGATCGTTTTGCTTTGCGCCGTTTTAAAGCGGACGATAGCTATTTGGTGGGAGAGGGCAAGAAACCAATTGCTGCCCACCTCGATATTGACGACATTACTCGTATCGCCAAAGAAGCCAAAGTCGATGCTATCCATCCCGGCTATTGATTTTTGTCCGAGAATCCTACGTTTGTTGAATCCCGTGTTAGAAACGGGATCGCCTTTATCGGTCCCTCGCCGATCGTGATGCGTACGCTTGGCAAATAAGGTTGCAGCCCGCAATGCGGCTGTGGCGGCGCGGGCGTGGTGTGTGGGTGATTGAAACCGCAGACGAACTGCCTGGTCAGCTGGAGATGGCGCGACGCGAGGTGTTGGTCGCCTTTTGCAATGATGAAATGTATTTGGAAAAACTGGTGCGGCGTGCGCGTCACGTCGAAGTGCAGATTCTGGGCGATAAGCATGGCAATCTGGTACACCCACCTGTTTGAGCGCGATTGCTCAGTGCAACGGCGTAATCAGAAAGTTGTCGAACGTGCCCCCGCGCCGTATCTTGACGCCGCGACTCGGGCGGGCGGTCAACTCTATACCCAGGCCGGTACGGTCGAATTTTTGATGGATGCTGAAACCGGTAAATTCTATTTCATTGAGGTCAATCCGCGTATTCGGGTAGGACATACCGTCACTGAACAAGTGACCGGGATCGATATTGTTAAGGCGCAAATCCGCATCACACACGGGGCTGTGATTGGCGACCCTAGCGTGGGTGCTGATAATTTAGTGATCGCTTTACACTTTTCTTCATATCAGTAGATGTAGACCGGTTTATTTTGTTGTGAGGGCTGTTACCAAAGTCAATTTAAATGGACATCTGCTGATTTTTCTGATGTCGTCTGTGTATATGATGTGTTACTGGCACCTATTAGCCTCGACGATCAATGTACTTCACACACCGGCACCCTTTTTCTCTTAGGCATTCAAGCGCTATTCTGTTTGCCGCTTGGCCCCTATTAGCGCGCTCTGAATGATGAACTAAATAATACCGGGATTATATTTATTACCGGCTATTGGGGCCCAGCTTAGTAAGGGTGACGACTAGTTGTCAGGTTTGGCTGGATTAGCATCGATGTTTGTGTAAAAAAGTGGGTTGTTGCTGTAAGACATAGTCGGTTCCTTAACGCCACTCACTTTTTTATTAAAATATACGAGTGATACCTTTATTAACCAAAAAATAGTCAAAAAACCCCACCCAGAATCGGGTGGAAGAGGAGGTGATCGTTATCTGCTTGTGCTGATTGTCGTTACAGTTTCATCAATGAGTGAGTACAGGCATAGCATCCCGCACGTATTCGAGGAGTGCTATCGGTAATCACTGTTTTTGTGTCAGGTAATGCCTTATGCAAGGGGGCGAAGACTAGGTTGAATCAGATTGGATTCTTTTGCGATGGGATAGCCATTTTTACAACTACGTTGATTAAGGTCGCTTTTCTCAGACGGTGCATTAAAATAAGGTTGCTTTTTGCGAGGCCAAAAACAACATAAAAATATTTCACAGGAATCGTAATGACTAACGGGGTAACAAAAATGTTGTCAAAAGATGAATACGATGCACTCGGATATATCACCCGTGGACCGGAGCGTGGTGCTGAAACAACCTGCTTAGCACGGAATGTTAAACGGCTTTCTGGTTTGAAATATGTGGCTTATGGCAAACATGGACAGCTTGTATTGACTGAAAAAGGCGAGCAAACATTGTTTGTCAAAAGTTGTATTGATGGACTGCGGGCGGTCTCAATTGATCCTTTGCCCTCGCTTGATCCTGACGTTAAGGCATTTCTTGGCAGAAAAGGCCACATTGTGCCGCGCACCTCCGGCGCGGGTTTTGAGATCACAGTACGCGGAAGTGAAAGCCTTGCTGACATCGATGCTAGTGCAGGGTAACGTGGTTTGAATGGACCCCAGGATGTGGTTCAATGTGGTGATAAAAAAAGGGGGTGTATGCCGTTTGATGCTTGCAATGCAATAGAGCTAAGAAAACGTAAAGGGCTGGGACATGCAAGGCTGGCGCAAATTGGTGAACCTGTTAAAGTACGCAATATGGGCCAGCCAGCATTGATTATGACTCATTATGCCTTTGAGGATTGCAGTACAAAATGGCAATACTAGGATGATAGAAGCGATGTATATGCCGGATGGAGCATTGGGGCATCATTGCCAGGACCCAATGAACAACGCCGGCATTTTTACGCCCGCAGTATCGCTGGAAGAGGTCGATTATGCCAATTGGAAAGCTTCGGTAGAGATCAACCTGACCGGAGCATTTTTATGTACGCAAGAGGCTTTCCGCCGTATGAAGGAGCAGCAACTGGGCGGTGGACGGATTATCAATAACGGGTCTATTTCAGCCCACGTGCCTAGACCGAATACGATTTTGCTTATACCGATCTACTAAGTACGCGATGACCAGACTGACGAAAGTAACTTCGCTAGATGGTCGAGAATATAATATTGCCTGCGGTCAGCTTGATATCGGTAACGCTGCCACAGATATGACAGAGCGGATGGAAAAAGGAATTTTACAAGCTGGCGGGGCGGTTGCAGTTGAACCGACGATGGTGGCGGAACATGTTGGGAGGGCGGTGTTGTATATTATGGCGGGATTGCCGTTGGAGGCGAATGTGCAGTTTATGACCATGATGACGAGGAATATACCGTTTATTGGGCGTGGCTAAACATGGATACATTCTTGCTTGATCGCCCCGGGATGTACGTCCAGCAGGTCGGGGATCAGCTCGGCATATTCGGCATGCGCCAATGCCGAATATGCCATGCCTGGTGCGCGATGATGAAAGGCGCTCATGGCGTTGAACAGATGAGTAAACCCGGTGGCACCATTGTTGAGTGCGGCGACGCCATCTTCATACGTGTTCCTAGTGTATGACCGATTTGTACTCGCATGCCGCTGGCACTCAATATTTATAATCAATTTAAGGGGTGCGAAGCTACGCAGCCAGTCGATTTTCCCAAGGGTGGCTACGATAGCAAAGTCAGGCTGTGCACCGAGTTTGCCGGGATTGATGTACGGGCCTTCTAGGTGAGCACCTAGCACGTGTGCGCCGCCTTTGCAGCGGGCCAAACAAGCACCACCAATAGCGCCTAATGCGGCTTCCAGTTTAGCAGCCGGGACGGTCATGGTGGTGGCGAGCATGCTATTGGTTGGAACATTGATGACACTCGCCCTCATGGCGATAATGGATGTCAATATTCCGCGTCGACGCAGAGATAAAATCAGCTCCCGACCGCTCATTTGAGGCAGGCTCATATCGGTCAATATCAGCTCGTATTCGTAGCCAATAGGATTGGATGTTGCACGCGTAAACGCTATATAACATTGTCGACGAAATCGACAATGTTATACCCCAATTTAATTAATTGTTTTTCAAGTAACTTTCTGCAAACAGGATCGTCTTCTACCACCAGTATTCGTAGTGGCATCGTAGCGCTGGTTATACCAATTACTCGGGTAGTGATGTTGACTTACAATGGGGATGACGAAATAGACCACAATGAAGATAATGATGGAGTATAAGTTGGTCTTGTTCCTTTTGCGGCAATGGGTGCAGCCTCGATATAACACCCTTTGACTATTTTCTGATGCATCGTATCGATTGGCGCTGGAAGGCTGACTGTAGATGGGTTGCTGAGAATAAGTTTCAATCGCACGGTTGTGCCGCACCCATATTTACTCGCAATACTTATCTTCCCTTGCATTGCACCGACTAATAGTTTGCACATTGATAATCCCAGTCCGGTGCCACAAAATTTACGTGCAAAGCTGGCGCTGGCTTGACTAAACGGTGTAAAAAGACGTTTTTGATCTTGTTGTCGAATACCGATTCCAGATTCGCATACTGTAATTTTTAGGGCGTAACCTGTGGTTCGCGGGGCCCCTGATATATCTAAAAGGATACGGCCATAAGGTGTAAATTTCACCGCATGTGACAGCAAATTATTTAAAATTTGCATAATTTGTCCGCCATCGTCAATTAACAAGTCCGGTACGTTAGCGCTTATTCCAAATTCGAAGTTGACAGATTTTATTTTTAGCGCCCGTGCCCATAAGCGTCTGCAACGTTCTACCGTTTCGCGCAGATTGAAGGGTGCATTCTCTAACGATAGCTGACCCGCTTCCATTCTGGAAATATCGAGTATGTCATTAATGATTCTGAAGAGGGATTGAAATGGAGCGCGAATAGTTTGTACCAGTTCACGTTCGTCTGGTGCCAAAGTGGCCATCTCTAACAATTCCAGATGTCCCGATGCGCCATGTTAATATCAGATAAATGCGCTAATTGACCAAGAAAAAGTATTGATAATAGAGAGAATGATCTATGGCGCAGCAAGGTGCTAAGAATGAAATTAAAAGGGACAAAGAAAGAAAAAAGAGAGCGACAACGTCGCCTTCTTTTCGTTGAATAACTTTCCGCCAGCTGAACGATAGCCTTGCTGAGCGCCAATCGTCTTACCATAGCTTAAATTGCACTTTCATCCAAAGGGTGCGACCAGGTTCGTTTATGCGCAAGGTTGGGATATATCCAGGCAAGGTTGCGCCTCTGCGACTGAGATGCTCTGCGTACACTTTGTTGGTCAAATTATCAATCCCTGTGGTAATCAGGAAGCCTTTGCGTGGTTTCCAGCCCGCATTGATTGAGAATGTCGTAAATCCGGCACTTGCCCCCAAGTCCTGCCCTGCTATATTGCCCTTGTTGAGATCGAAGCGATTTTGCCTCTTAACAGTACGCGCTATTGTACTGAGTGACCACACTTGATTATCGAAAGTCAGGCCAAATTTACTTTCAAGAGGCGGCATTTGTGCCATCGGCGTGTGATCTGTCCGGTTATTGCCGCATACATAGTTGATCGCGCCGTCTAATTTCCAATGCGGTGCCAATGCGTAGGTTGCGCCGATTTCCCCTCCCCATGTTGTTGCAGCGATGTTGCGGGCAATACCAATACCAGCGTTTGTGCCTTTGCTGACATTGGATTGAATCAGAATGAAATCTTGAACACGGCTAAAAAAACCGGATGCCGTCAAATTTAATGGCCCTAATGTATATAAAGCACCGATATCGAGTTGTGCAGTTTTTTCGGGCTTAGTGCCAAATCCGCTGGCACTATTGGCACTTTCTTTTGAAATTAATTCCCAATAATCCGGAAAACGCTCTGTAATCCCGACGCCTACATAGGCCTTCATCGGGAGTATTTCCAGATCGTGTTCATAACGCATAAATCCGCTACCTAGTATGTCATATCGACTGGTGGGAACGCCCAGCGTGAGACTAGTTTTTCGCTCATCTGTGGCGTGCCAGAAATCGGTTCGCAAGCCGGAAATGATCCGTCCATTTTTTTGTTTACCAACGTGTTGTGTCAGTTCGCCAAATAAACCGACATTCTGGAAGCGGGCATCGACAACACGTGGCTTATCCTGATATGACACCGCATCGGGCGTTATTCCCTCACTCCTACGCGATGCGTGTTCGTTGCTTTGCATATCAAATCCGGTTACTAGTTGCATGGTATCATTTCCGCGCAGCGTGATAGCAGCACGGCCACCTTCTATTGTACGATCAGGATTACTTGCCATTAGCCTGGTGTTAGCAGGTTGATTACGCAAACTGTAATTGTCCATAACATGGTTGATGTAATTATCATAAATTTGGGCTTCTATTTTTTTAAATATGGGCGATATATTTTGCTTTTGAAACTTCAGTCCGATATTTGATCTGGCAAAGCGGGCACCATCCATACCCCGATCTGCATAGGCGGCCTGACCATCACTTTTGGCAACGGAAAGCTCTAATAGCGTGTCGTCATCTGGCGTCCATCCAAATGCAGCGCGACTACTCCAACGAGTGTACGCCGAATGTACAATGTTACCGTTGCCATCGCGATAGTCATCGGAATGTGATCGGGTAGCACCTGCCTCAACATAAAAATTGGTTAGGTTATAACGTGCGCTTGCCAATTCATCATGACGCCCAAAATTTCCCGCCAGGACACTGGCGTTGAAGTTGAGTCCCGGCGCGGCGCGGCGCGTACTGCGCTCAAATAATACTGTTCCGGCGGAGCTGCCGGGTCCATGAAGAACAATTTGGGGGCCTTTAATCACGGTAATCTTGTCATATTCGGATGGGAATATATATGCTGTTGGTGGGTCCATGCGACCACCGCAACCACCCAAAATTTGCTGCCCATCTATGGCAATGTTCAAGCGTGAGCCGGCCATCCCGCGTAACACTGGATCACCATCAGTACCACCTTTTCGTATTAATGAAAAGCCCGGGATAGTTTTCAGATAATCGGCACCATCTTGGGCAGGAACTGGTTGGCGTGGGGCCTTGGGATCAGTTACCACGGTAAGTGGGGAAGACATTTGCGATGCAGTTACGACAACTTCAGGAAGGGCAATGCTTTGTTCTGCGATCTTCCTGTTTTCTGGTGTTTGAGCCTGAGCGTTGTTGAGAAACAGAAAACTTAGAATAAAACTAATCGGCGTGAGTTTAGAATAATTTGTCATATTGGAAAGAGAGATACTAAGCAAGTCGCGATGATGCCCACAGCCAGCGATATTGCATTGTGCTGTCAAGGTCAGCATTACGCACGATTGCTTTAGTGTTAATAAAAAACCAAATAAAAACCGCAAATGATGGGTGTATTCTTTAAATGTCAGGTACTAAATGTTTTATTCAAGCGTACGCCAATATACAACATTGATCGACAGACAATTCATGCATGCGCATATTTTTAATGCGATATATTTTCGTCAATACTTGTTTAAAGTAAAAGGAGAGAACTCTAGACCGAATACAATAGCGCCGCTTCAGGCTAGAGAACGCATTAAACGTTGCAGCCTGAAAATTATTTGTAGAAAAGTTGAAATGGTGTGGCGTTATGGCATGGTATTTTTTGATACGTTGGAACTCTGTATAGGCCAATCTGCGACATGGTTATTTGAGGGGAATTGTCACTCTCGGTTTTGCCACAGGCGTCTAAATAATTTTTCCGACCTTAATAGTAAAAAATGATTGGTAGCAATTATGAGCATAAAAATTGGCAATTTCTGCTTTTGTTTAATGGACATTATTCGGACATAATTATTGCGGCTAAATCTGGCGATTACCAGGGGACGGTTATTACCCTCTCTTGAGCACCATCTGTGCAATACATGTGTCGATATGACCTGAAATCTTTGGGATAAATCCCATTTTCCCGAGAAGATATCTCTGTAAAACTGCGTCGTATTAACTTAATCAGAGCAAAACAGGTCCGGTGTGTAGGTACATCAGGAATCATTGTTCACCTCAACAGGAGCTTCAAACAATACGTATCCTTATTTACCCTTTCTGCAAAAGCTGCCGCAGCCTTGAATGTGACAGGCGGTATTCAGTTAAGTCAGATACAGAAAAAGGGGCTTCAGAAGTTGCCGAAAGTGGTACTTGACGAGAAAGAAGCTGGACATTAAGGCTTGTTTGAGAATATTTGGAGTACGTTCTCTGGGCAGAAAGTGTCGTCTCAAAGTAAGATTGTAGTAAGAAAAAATATCTGGGAAAGTCTGCCTTTGGAACATGCCATCAAGCTTGTTAAAGGGAGTGGCCAGCGTCATATCGCGGTTTTCTCCGACCCGAATTGTAGCTAATGCAAACACGTAGAGGCTGCACTTGCGATTATCGACAATATCATGATACATAATTTTATTTTTCTGTTCCTTTCTGCTAATTCAGCAGAAAGGAACAGCGATATTCTTCGTGGGAAGAATCCGGATGATGCGTGGGGCGACTGTATGTTGTGCGGTAAAGCAGCGGAAAAAATACGCGCTGTATGTAGGCGAAGTGCAAAAACTGTTGAATATCGGTCGTCGCCTTGAGATTAATGGTACTCCATTGCTGATTTTTGCTGATGGTAGCCCTCTTAACGATTTTATCAGTGCGGATGCAATTGAAAAAACTCAATGAATCAGTGAGGAAAACGTAATTTTTCCCCTCTTT
The DNA here is from genome assembly GCA_014377145.1 of Glaciimonas sp. The sequence goes on from JACMQE010000221.1 coordinate 9,647, forward strand.
CTTTTTCTCACTGGTAGCCGTTGAAAGCGCGAGGTAACCGAATGTGTCAGCGGAAATATCTCATAATACTACGAAATGCTTATTGGCATCGCGGCGTGATGGCGTGGTAGTTCAGTAGCCGATAAATTACTAAAGGAAATACAGATGACGCAACGTAGACAAACTTCACAACGCGGATTTACTTTGCTTGAACT
>JACMQE010000222.1 GCA_014377145.1 Glaciimonas sp.
CAGTCAAGTAGGCTTTTACTAACTGGTTGCGAGGTGATTTCATGGTGATTTCCTTTAAAAGTGAAACAGGACGGGTACAACGGTGCTACTAAAAATGAGTGATCCAAAACCGCCGGAGCCGATACCGTTTAGTGCTGCGGTGCGTCGGGCACTGGCTCGGGCTTTGAAGCGAAATTAGGATGGCGGCTTGATCTTTGTCTTTTGCTTATCGAAATACGCGTGTAAAGGATCGAGCGTGCTTCCGCGTGGATCTCGCGTTTCTCGATATGCGATCTTCCGGAGCGTGCCAAGCGGAACGCCGGTTTTCTCGACGACATCCGGCCATTTCTTCGGCGAAATCAGTCGAAGATTTGCGATGACAAACTCAATTCGTGGTGATGTGTGTGTGCTCATGGGTCCAGCATATCCCATATCTGGGACATTAACAACCCACAAACGGGATATTTTTTACGGCACAATGCGATGGTGAATAAATCAACTGATCTCAAGGCCGTTTTGGCCGCAAATTTAACGGCACTTATGCAGCGGCATACGACGTTAAACACTGTCGCGGAGGTCGCAACAAGATCAGGCGTCGGGCGCGGTACTGTTGACCGAGTAAAAAAAGCCGAGGTCGCTACATCAATCGACGTGATTGAAAAATTAGCAGAGGCATTTAACGTTACGCCAATGTACCTACTCAGCCATCAATCGGAAATTTCGGCGCCCGCCCAAGCTCCGCCACCTAATGCGCTTGAACCTGATGAGCTAATTCGAATGGTCATTATCTACGGGCGCTTGACACCAGGGGCGCGAGGCCGATCGTTGCGATTTATGGAAGGCGAAGAAAAGATTGCCGGTTCAGGCGTTTTTGCCGCTACCAATAACTAGCTTTAGTTTTGGCCGGACGCATAGCGGGTTGTCATGCGCGCTATTTTCCGCAAAAGAAACCATCCCAAGAATATCCTCAAACTGCATTTGATAAAACGCAGTGAGTAAACGGTCTAAATACGCCTTCTGTTGTTCGGGTGTCATTGCTTCTCCATTAACCATTCTAAAAAATATACAGTCGCTTGGTGGTTCTGGTCTTTGGAGGCCTGCGGGGAACAAAAGCACTGTATGGGGATACAGTATATAACCAATTCCAAGCGATAATCTAGTGCCAAACCCAAACTTTTTTTGTAACAGTTACAAACGAATAGGTTAACATCGGGAAATGAAAACCTATTCAAAGAACAGAAGTGTGTTTCCATAATGGGTTCAAAAACAACAGTGTTTCTATCGCTCGCGGGATTATCGCGGGATGAAAAAACCGCCACCAAAAATAGCCAGCCAGGATGAATACGTCAGCTCGGGAGTTCGAATGCCGAGCGACCTGCGAGCCGAATTAAAAGATGCAGGCGAGCGCAACGGGCGCTCGATGAATGCGGAGATCATCGCCAGGCTGCAAGCTGCGCCCATTACAGACCGGCTTGATCGGATCGAGCGCGATATTAGCGAGATCAAAGCTATGTTGCGCGAGATGCTGGACCGGTGATTATTAAGGGAAGCATGAAAAGAATAATATTGGCATTGTGGCTTGTGTCGTCATCGGTGTGTGCCGGCGACCTAACGGCAAACGACCTTCTCACCATATGCACATCTAAAGAAAGCGGAATGCAACGGCTCTGCGGCGTCTATATGCTTGGGGCGGTGCAGGGAATAGAGATTGGGCAGTCGTTAGCCATTGGCCCCAACAAAAAAGTCTACGCTCAACTTGGGAAAGGGGTGCTTTGCATTCCTGACGATATGTCGACTTTGCAGATTAGTAGAGTTTTTGTCGACTTAGCATCCGCAATGAAGTCCATATACCCATCAGATCTAGATGCCCCAGCTATTGGGATAGTCAGTGCGGCATTCATCCGTAAATTTTCCTGTGGCGCATCTGGAAAATGAGTGCTAAAAAAGAATAATCCCCACCTGTGTGAGCTCAGGTCCATGAATTTATCCGAAATAAAAAAAATGACAGGCTTATTGAGTCAACCTATTACCCCAACATGCCGCTATGAGCATGGAGATTTGCAGATCATGATGAATCCTAGCGGCGGAACGGGATTTATGAGTCCGGAAGCCGGCGTAATGATGGGCATCGCTCAAAATGGCTCTGTGTCGGTAGCTCCAAGCGCATACGTGTACGCAATCTACAAATGCAAAAAGTGTAGCTATCTAGAATTTCATGATATTTCACCTGGTACTACGCAATGGCCGTGATAAATGGAAGATTTCCCGTCAAACAGCCTTCTGGCAATGATGGTGTTGCATCTGGTGGAGAACCGCCATATGATGGAGATATGGAAGCCCGCGTAGCCAAACTTGAAGCCGATCTCACTGCGATCAAAATTGATGTTGCAGTGATAAAAGCCAATGGCGCGACGAAATCCGATATTGCTGATGTGCGCGCCGTAGTATCTGAGGCCAAGACAAGTATCATCATCTGGTCAGTGAGTGCCATTTTCTTGGCTCAACTACTGCCGTCGATTCTGAAGCTATTCATCAAGTAAGCGCTTAGTTTGACGCGCTTTACCGTACTTTTGGCAGTCGTATTCGCCGGCTGCGTAACCGCTCCACCCCCTCAATGCTCCCCAGTACGTGATGACGCTGGCCGGATCGCGAGGTCGCGCGCAGTCGTGGCAGAGTTTAAGCGGCTGAATCCATGCCCAAGTACCGGCGCGACGTGTGGGCCGTGCTCAGGCTTCGTAATTGACCATATTCGCCCGCTTGCCTGCGCTTGCAACGAGCAGGAGCATCAGGTGCTTGATGCGGTCAGCAATATGCAATGGCAGACGATCGCGGCAGCAAAGGAAAAGGACAAGTGGGAGCGGAAGGTTTGCACGTCGAAACTTTGAGTATTTTTGAACGATTCTTCGAACACGGTATCTCAAACTGAGATATGATGAATTCATGCGAGTCATATCCAACAAAGCACTGACTGATTTTTCAACTATTCACCCGCCAGCGCATACACCAATGCAAGCATGGCGCAAAATCATTGAATCTAGAGAATTTGCAAATTTCGCCGACATCAAGACAACATTCAATGCAACAGATAGAGTTGATATTTTTTACGTCTTTGATATTGGCGGCAACAAATACCGGATAGTTACGGCGATTCATTTTGATAGCCAAAAACTGTATATCCGCGAAGTTTTCACTCATGGGGAGTACGACAAATGGAAGCCTTAATGGACGGTGCAGTAGTCGCCGAGATTACTTCCCATTTTCGCGCACTGACATCTGTCGTTCCTTTACATCCAATTCATTCGGCTGAGGATTACGACAAGGCGGTTGCTAAGCTGAATCAGTTGCTTGACGCTGGCGCGGCTGTCGAGACTCATCCACTAGCAGACCTCGCAAGCACGCTCGGTTCGCTGATAGGAGAATATGATGATGCTCATTATCCAGCGGAAAAGATCACTCCGATAGAGATGATTCGTTTTCTTATGGTAGAAAATAAGCTCGCGCAATCTGATCTGCCTGAGCTGGGAACGCAAGGCGTCGTGTCGGAGGTTTTGGGCGGTAAGCGGGATTTAAATGTACGCCAAATCAAAGCACTTTCAGAGCGGTTTCACGTTTCGCCGAGCGTCTTTATTTGATGTTGATGCGGTATAATTTGGTGTCTCCCGCTCTGTTTCGGCATCGGGCTTGAGTCCTCTTCGGGGGCCGCTATACACAGGAGATTGCAATCCAGTATAGTGTCTGACCGGGGCCATTAGAAATGATGGCCCTTTGCTTTTGTGCCAGCCTAGCGCTAGTTTTTTTTACGCCTATTGCCAATCATTGATGTCTGATTGACGCATCTAATCCAGCATCTATAACCTCCCGTCCCGAGCGGGTATTTTTTCGCCCTCGCGTTGCCTGCTGGTTACAATATAAAAACGCCCTATCCTGCCGCCAAGCAAAAGATAGGGCGCGACCATCAACTACGAAAGATGAAATGACAGACAACACGCAAACTAACCCGTTGTACTCAATGCTTAACGGCGACGTAAATCCAGATATGACAATAAGGATGTTTCGCGCTGTAAGCGATATGTCAAAGTTAGGAGCGCCAGATTCACACTTACTAATCCAGTCGCCAGGAGGATTTGTCGAGGATGGGATCGTCTTATTCAACATTTTGAATAATTTGCCTTTTAAACTTTACACTTACAACGGAGGGGCCGTTCAATCAATTGCGGTCTTGATATTCTTGGCGGGTGCGTATCGCGCATGCAGCGCAACAGCAACGTTCATGATTCATCGCAGTGCAGGCGGGGCTAATCCCGGAACCAGCCCTGCTACCATGAAAATAATTGCCGATAGACTTATCGCCAATGATATACGGGTTGAGTCGATCCTCCGACAGCGTATAACTTTGACCGATGCCCAATGGAAGATGCATGCTGAAAGTGATTTGCATCTGACTGCCGCTGAAGCCCTTGCTTGTGGCCTCGTTCACGAAATCAAGGACTTTGCGCCTCCCACTGGCAGTCAAGTCTTCAATATTTAGGTTCACAACCATCTTCAATCCTCCTGCCCCAATCGGGGCGTTTTCAATTCCACGGCGGCGATACAACACCATTTACCGCATCTAGCGCATCAACGCCGACCTTGCA
>JACMQE010000223.1 GCA_014377145.1 Glaciimonas sp.
AAGGTGCGCTTAGTTTTTTATGCCGCACGTAGCGATTCAAGAAATCGATGTCGAAAAGATGACACACTTCGCGCATTCCAGAAATTTCAGTGGATTATCCTAAGCCGGGTAATGCCGACGGTGTCCATTGGACGGAGTCGATGATAGACCCATTCACAGGTCGTGCCATTTTTACTAGTTTTATTCCATTGCGTGATAGCCAGTGGAAGGTCCTTGGTTATACTTCTAGCGACGTTTCTCCCGAAGCAGTGTCTAGGCGCAGCAACATTAGCGGCGCATTATTTCAACACCAACCAGGGTTGGTTCTGCTGTAGTCCGACTGGGCCACTTAATGTTGGTAGATGGTCGCACACCGAATGCTGGAGAGATCGCGTTGTATCGGCACTTAGACAACATGAGGGCTACGAACATTACACGCGTCTGCTGCAATTCCAGGTGATGGATGCCGTGCTAGAGGTTAGTTATAAGGTGCCAAATATTCAATGGCGGGTGGTTTATGCGGTCAGTGTCTGGTCTGTCTTGTGGGATCGGGTTGTATCCATTAGCGTGGGAGTTTTGTTGTTTGTATTCCTTACTTTTAATATGTTTTTTGACGCCCGGCGTATTGCAAGAATAGTGATTTCACCCGCAGCTTTACAGCCAAAAAGGCTTGCCGATAGAGCACATTTTAATCGCACTGTCGTCGAAACTTTACCCTTAAACTCCATCTGAAGTTTTGGAATGCGGATCCGCAGGGTGGGCGCTGGTAATACAATTGGAAGTGCAAGCGGCCGACGATTTTATTATTAAAACGACGCCGGATTCTTTTTTGAAGACACCTCTTAGCGCATTACTAGAAGCTCTCTCGGTTTCACACTTGTTTGTGTGTGGTTACGCGACTAAGTTCTACGTGGATACAACAGTGAGACGCGCGGCGGGATTGGGATATGACCTCATCTTGATCGCGGACACGTACACCAAGCACGATAAGGAGCACGCCAGTGGTGTCCAGATTTGGCAGCATCACGATTGTACATTGCCATTAATATCCAGCTTTGTTTCTCGGATTTTTGCATTGACCTCCGACAATATTGAATTCTCGTCATCATGCTGAGGATCAGTAAATGTCATTAAATTTATTCGACGGCGCAGAGCAGAATCGTATTTGGTATGAGAAACTTTGTCCCGGCGCAATGGTAGTACGGCATTTCGCGTTGCCGTATGAAACCGCGATTTTCGTCGCCTTGCCAGCTTCGTGGCCAGCGGGAACACCGATTTTTCGATGGGTCGGGCTGGCGGCAACTATCATTGTCGGAGTGGCCTGTTACGCTTTTTGGCGGGTGGATTGATCTGTTAGCTTGCATAGCTGGCTTTGCCATTGCGCAGTCACTGGTCCTAGCTGCCGTTGCGGATCGCAAGACTATCGCGGCGTATGCCACGTACTTTGAAATTGCATGGAAACTTTTTTCACATTCCGCTCCTAATGATTGCTTTTTCTTTTGCGTTTCACCTGACCGATGTACGTCCCAACATTGTCAAAGGCATTCGGACCCTGTTGCTAGTCTTGATGGCATGTTTGCTACCGGTTGCCGTAATGGTGATTGGTGGTTTTTTCATCAGTACTGTATTATTGCCTAGAGGTGCCGAAATTGAAAGCGCTAGAGATCAACGGCGTCCACTTGTGGGTTCCACCAGAGGGTAGGCATGACGTTATGCTATACCCTAAAGTATTTAGTATAGTTGCGCTAATTAGGCACAACATTCTTGAAATATGTCGCCGAGTCCCAATTTCTAAGTGGTAGACCTTTTGGAGAAAATCATGCGTTTCGACAAACTCACCACAAAATTACAAGAAGCCATTTCGGATGCCCAAAGCCAGGCATTCGGAAACGATAATCAATATATTGATCCCGTCCACGCACTTATCGCCTTACTGAACCAGGATGACGGCAGTGCGCGTTCGTTGTTGCAACGGGCTGGTGTAAATATTGCCGCCTTTTCTATTGGGCTAAAGGCCGCACTAGAACGTTTGCCGAAGGTTTCCGGCAACGGCGGCGAAGTACAGATCGGGCGTGAATTGCTAGGATTGCTTAATTTTGCCGATAAAGAGGCGAAAAAGCATGGCGATCAATTTATTGCCAGTGAAATGCTGTTTTTAGGATTGCTGGATGATAAATCTGACGCTGGTCAATTGGCACGCCAGCACGGTTTGACACGGAAGGCGTTGGAGGCTGGCATCAGCGCGGTGCGCGGGGGTAATAACGTTGCGTCTCAAGACGGGGAGGATCAGCGCGAAGCATTGAAGAAGTACACACTTGATCTGACTGAGCGCGCGCGGCAGGGGAAACTCGATCCAGTGATTGGTCGTGATGATGAAATTCGTCGGGCGATCCAGGTGCTGCAACGCCGCAGTAAAAATAACCCAGTCTTGATAGGCGAGCCGGGCGTAGGTAAAACCGCTATTGTTGAAGGACTGGCGCAGCGCATCGTCAATGGTGAAGTGCCTGATAGCCTGAAGTCCAAGCGTATGTTATCGCTGGATATGGCGTCGCTATTGGCGGGGGCCAAATTTCGTGGGGAATTTGAGGAGCGATTAAAAGCGGTATTGAAGGAAATCGCTCTTGACGAAGGTCAAACGATTATTTTTATCGATGAATTGCACACCATGGTGGGCGCTGGCAAGGCTGAAGGTGCGATGGATGCTGGTAATATGCTTAAACCCGCGCTGGCGCGTGGGGAGTTGCATTGTGTTGGTGCAACTACGTTGGATGAATATCGCAAATATATTGAAAAAGATGCCGCATTGGAACGCCGCTTTCAGAAAATTCTGGTAGACGAGCCAAGCGTCGAAGCGACTATTGCAATTTTGCGCGGCTTGCAAGAAAAATACGAAGTCCATCACGGCGTGCAAATCACCGATCCCGCTATCGTTGCTGCAGCTGAGTTGTCACATCGCTACATTACTGATCGCTTTTTGCCAGACAAGGCAATTGATCTGATCGATGAAGCAGCTGCCAAGATTAAGATTGAAATCGATTCTAAGCCCGAGGTGATGGATAAACTTGGGCGTCGTTTGATTCAACTCAAAATTGAGCGTGAAGCGGTAAAGAAAGAGAAGGACGACGCGTCTAAAAAACGCTTTAGCATGATTGAGCAAGAAATCGACAAGCTGGAGCGTGAATACGCCGACCTTGAAGAAGTTTGGAAATCTGAGAAGGCTAGTGCTCTCGGCAGTCAGCATCTAAAAGAAGAAATCGAAAAACTCCGTTTGCAAATTGACGAGGCTACACGTAATAGCGATTGGCAAAAAGTTTCTGAACTTAAATACGGTAAGGTGCTTCCTTTGGAACAGGCGCTGGAAGCAAAGCAAAAGCAGGACGCGCTAGCAGATTCTTATTCAGAACTGAGCGCGAAGCCTAGTTTGGTGCGGACGCAGGTTGGGGCGGAAGAAATTGCAGAAATTGTATCGCGTTCTACCGGTATTCCGGTCTCCAAGATGATGCAGGGCGAACGGGAAAAATTGCTGAAGATGGAGGACGAATTACATCGTCGCGTGGTGGGACAGGATCAAGCGATTGTCGCCGTGTCGGATGCGATTCGGCGCTCGCGGGCTGGTTTGAGTGATCCTGATCGACCATATGGATCGTTTATGTTTTTGGGGCCAACTGGAGTAGGTAAAACGGAGTTGTGCAAGGCGCTGGCGGGATTCTTATTTGACACGCAGGATGCCATGATCCGTATCGACATGAGTGAATTTATGGAGAAACATTCGGTCTCACGTCTGATCGGTGCACCTCCCGGTTATGTTGGATACGAGGAGGGCGGCTATCTAACCGAAGCCGTGCGCCGTAAACCGTATAGCGTGATTCTGCTAGATGAAATTGAGAAGGCTCATCCAGATGTTTTCAATGTGCTGCTACAAGTGCTTGATGACGGTCGTATGACCGATGGCCAGGGGCGTACTGTGGATTTCAAAAATACCGTAATCGTAATGACCTCGAATTTGGGATCGCACCGCACTCAGGCAATCGAGGAAATCGATCCAGAGGAAGTAAAGATGGAGGTTATGGCAGAAGTCAGAAATCACTTTCGCCCAGAATTTATTAATCGAATTGACGAAATTGTAATTTTCCATTCTTTGGATGAAAAAAATATTGGTGCCATAGCCAAAATTCAGTTGAAGATTTTGGAGCAGCGACTTGGCAAGCTGGATATGCGGCTAGAAATTTCTGAAGAAGGTCTACAAATGATCGTGGAAGCTGGTTTTGATCGAATATATGGTGCACGTCCATTGAAGCGTGCGATTCAACAACAGATTGAAAATCCTTTATCCAAACTGATACTAGAGGGAGAATTTGGGCCGAATGACATTATTCATATAAGTGTGAATAATAGCAAATTTGTTTTTAACAAGATAAGTTAGGTAACTGCTTTCATACTAAAAACGGCAAAATCAGGCCCATCTTGCTAATGCTTGAGTACAATAAAAAAGCCAAAAGGGATGCCGAGTGGTTTTTTGTCTACCGAGTGGCTCCAACATAGTCCATTGATGTATTTTCTTAGGAAAATTTTGAAGAAATATTCGCTGTAACGGCTATTTACCCTGCCTTTTGTCATTTTGATGGTCAGCCTAGTGGTCACGATAGGCTGGTCACTGTATCGCGCCGATCAGAATAACAAATACTATTGCGCAAAAAACTCTGGCTGATTTAATGAACAGTATCGATTAGGCGACGGAGTGCCAGTTACATGACACCAAGGCGACTTTGTGCTTGCTTACGCTTGCTCTTCTGAAGTTTAAAGAAGAAACGAAGCTAGTATCGAACGCTTTTTTCCAAGTGAAATAGGAAACTTGCAGGAACGACTCTGGATCGCCAGCAGCCTGTTTCAAGACGTTACGGCTTTGTGTGCTTTGGAGGCGTCAATGGACAATTTATTAGCGTCAGAAAAGTGGGCGATAAAAAGTTTTTTGCGATTACATGCTCCTGGTTCCGGATTCACTTCACTCTATCGGATCAGCTTGCCAAATGATACATTGACGCGTTTGAGTACTGAGGAATATGACCCGCGGCAGAGAGCCTGTTATCTCAATATGCTAAAGTCTGGCGAAAACAGCTAGGCGCCGATATTTCCCGACAGACGGAGCAATGAGCCTGCTATGGCGCTTAAGTAAGTGGTAATTACTAAAAAAAAGAAAATATATGGTGTCGTGGCACCAGAAATGCCACTTAAGCCCTTGGGCAAGTTTCTTCGCACCATAGCGATAGAAAAAATGGTGTGGCTTTCATCGTTGAGCGCAACGGTGATCTGGTTGCCAGTTCGAATAACGACAACACCTATGAGGGTGTGGACGGAAGAGTCTGATAATTTGATTCCGTTGATGCAGAAGCCATCTTTACGATGGAATGTGAGTAGAACCAATTTAACCCTAATGCGTGGTGCCTGGCGATCCGTGCATTCGTAATTGAAGTTACAGCAAGTCAGTGATCATGACAGCGCTCATTTTGAAGCCGATAGTGCGGCTCGAGGCAGGTCGCCAATGGTAAGTACCGCATTTAATAATTCGCTGGGCTAAATTAATGTCGTTTCCTGCGGTTTTCATGATGATGGCGGCCTCGATTGGGTGATTGTATTGGCAACGCCGCGCTCTAATTTCTGGAGTTTGTTCAACGGCGGCATTTATCATATTTTGCTGGTCGGGCTGATCGTGATCCTGATGTCGATGGTATTTGGTTTTGTCACCTTGCATTGGGCCTTGCGAGATATTCGCACGCTTACGTTAGCGGCGCAAAATATTTGTAGTGGCTCTTCTTTCATGGCTTTGAGAATTGATCGTAAGGACGAAATCGGCCAGTTGGCGCAAAGCTTCCAGGAGATGGAACGTAACTTACGTACCGATCGCCTGACCAATTCACTCAACTGCGATTCATTAGGTGCGCAAATTGAGTTTATGCGACGCAATACGTTCGACCCCAAGTCGTTCAGTTTCGCGATATTGTTTATTGATTTAAATAAATTTAA
>JACMQE010000224.1 GCA_014377145.1 Glaciimonas sp.
CAATGGCATTGGTCGTGATGCTTCAGAACTGATGCGCAAAGTCAAAGCAGCGCAATACGTTGCAGCCCATCCAGGCGAAGTGTGCCCGGCAAAATGGACTGAAGGCGCAGCAACATTGATACCGTCGTTAGATTTGGTTGGCAAGATCTAAGAACTTGAATAGGTTCTACTAGTTGCACTGACGCCGGTGTGGAATTGTCCAGACCGGCTCACAAAAATTATTGAAAGAAAAAATCATGCTAGATGCAAATCTCAAAGCCCAGTTGAAAATCTATTTAGAAAAGGTGGTCAACCGGTTGAGATCGTTGCATATCTCGAGGATAGCGACAAAGCCTGCGATCTCCAGTCTACGCTCCAGGAAATTCTTTTGTTGAGCGAGCGTATTTCACTAGTTGAACGTACTGAAGATAACGAGCGCAAGCCTTCGTTTAGTATTAACCGCTTGGGAACCGATATCAGCGTACGCTTTGTCGATATTCCGCTAGGTCATGAATTTACATCCCTAGTATTAGCATTGTTGCAAGTCGGTGGCCACCCTTTCAAGCTCGAAGATGCGATGATCGAACAAATCTGCAATCTGGATGGCGAATACCAGTTTGAAACTTATATTTCGCTATCATGCCAATGCTGCACTGAAGTTGTGCAGGCACTCAATGTAATGTCGATCATTAACCCACGGATTCACACCTTGGCTATCGACGGCGCAATGTTTCAGAAAAAAGTCGAAGACCACCAAATTCTGGCCGTACCGACGATGTATATGAACGGTGAAGTGTTCGGTCAAGGCCGTTCCGGTGTAGAAGAAATTCTTGCCAAACTTGATAGCGGTGCCAGCGCCCGTCAGGCAGCACAACTCATTATTAAAAATTTTCGACGTATCAATCGTCGGTGTTGGCCCTGCTGGCGCGGCAGCAGCGATTTACGCAGTACGCAAAGGTATCCCACCGGCGTCATTGCAGAGCGTTTTGGCGGTCAGGTACTTGACACATTGGGTATTGAAAATTTTGTTTCCATCAAAGAAACAAAAGACCCATATTTGGTATTTGCCCTCGAGCAGCACGTCAAGTCTTACGAAGTCGATAGCATGAATCTGCAACGGGCTGAAAGCCTGGTCGCGGGTAAACTGATCGAAATTAAAACTGCCAGCGGCGCGATCTTAAAAAGCAAGACTGTGATTCCGGCAACCGGCGCACGCTGGAGAGAAATTAATGTCCCCGACGAAAGCAATACCGCAATCACGGTGTGGCATAATGCCCGCTGTTTAAAGGCAAGCGGGCGCGTCGCGGTTATTGGTGGTAGAGCAGGCAGCCATCGATTTGGCCGGCATTGTAGCCCACGTTACGTTGATCGAGTTCGGCGCAGAATTACGTGCCGATGCGGTGCTTCAATGCAAGCTAAAAAGTCTGCCTAACGTGGCGATTCATACCTTGGTCCAAACCACCGAGATTCATGGCGATGGCAAAAAAGTCAACAGCTTGAGCGACACGGATCGGGTTTCCGGTGACAGCAAGAAGATCGAACTGGAAGGTGTATTCGTTCAAATCGGCTTAGTCCCCAATACTGAATGGCTGAAAGATACGATTGCGTTATCACCTAAGGAATAGACTTCTATCCCCGGCGTCTTTGCGGCAGGTGACATCACCACATTGCCATTTAAGCAAATCGTGATTGCCTTCGGTGAAGGTGCCAAAGCTTCTCTAAGTGCATTCGATCATTTGATCCGGTCTTCGGTTGACGACGAGGAAGAAGTAGTAGCAGTGTCCGCACAGCAGTTTGCTTTTCAAATATTATCCCAATCCCAATCCTCCCGTCCTTCATTCTTCTACCGTTTAGACTCACGCGTTTACGTTTACGAAAAGTAGTCGGCCATGCACTTTTTCTGCGAGTATTTCCGGTTCTTTCATGGTTGCTTCCGCCAACGATGTTTCCTGCGTGTTTAACGCCAGTTTGGCCAGATCCAATTCATCCGCAAGTCACTTCCATGCTGTTACCCGTTTTGCCATCGGTGCCATCATTAATATCAATCTCGATCAGCTTAATGCCCAACAAAATGTTGGTGATGTTGAAGTTATCACAACCTTGTGAAGGTAGGTGAAGCGCTTGTTCGGCAATCGGGTCCGATCATATACAGTATCCGCATGCCAGTCAAAGTGATTATTTTCACCTAGGGCTTACGCAAAATCGCCTCAGCAGCGTTGTGCTTTCCTAGCCCTACTAGCGACGGTCTTTATCCGCAGGCTGCGGCAAGTCCGTTGCTGCGACACTTTTGCGTAAGCCCTATCAACCTTATAAGGCGGTAGCAAGGCCGCAGAGGTAGCGTTGTTTTAACGCGGATTTTTAGAGCAAGTTTGTGCGCTATTTCCTAACAGGACAGACTCGGCTAAGAACACGACTATTTTGCCAATCACGGGCATAATATCGTTCCGATGTATTCTTCTTCGCTGCTATATGAGCAACCAATATGACCCCTCAAGAATCCCAACCACTTCAGGAATGTTTAACGCAACTGGTTCAGGTACGCGGTATTGCAAAAGATTCGCAAGCGGATACACTGATTGCCAATGCCGTTGCCCAATGCGATCTATCTTCTGGTTCAACGTGCCTTACTGATCGATCAAGCGCTGAATAATGCAAACACACACATTGTAGTGTTGCAGCGCCAGTTACTAGCTTTTTCGATCAAAATGCATGGGGAAATATAACCAGCCAGCCCGTCGCTGCGCGGCCAGCAGCACCGATGTCGATGATGCAGCCCTTTGCACCGATGCAAGTGCCAGCTATGCAGAATCAGGCACCGGCGACGCCATCAGCAGTAGTAGCACCGGGATTCTTTGGCGGTGGCATGGGAAATGTTCTCGGCAACCTCAACAGCGACTGCGGCTGGCGGCGCGGGTGGGACATTTTTATTTCGGGGAATCGAGTATATGATGCATCCTAATAGCGGCGCCGGATTGATGAGTCAAGCAGGTATTTCGCCTTCAGCAACGCCATTAGAAAATACAACGATCAACAATTATTATGGCGATGACGCGACCTCGGATGATGATCAGAGTAATGACAATGTAGCATCTTCCAATAAAGATAGAGATGATGAATCGTCTGTCATTTAATTAATTGTCCTACGGTCGGGGGATATTCTTAAATTTATTTGAAATCTTATTGCATTTTATATTTGCCGTCGTCAAATGTGGTGATGAGAAAAAAGCGCTACATAAGTGACATAAACGAAGCGTAGTTTAATAAGACTCTGTCATTGCTAGAAAGCGTGAGAAAGAAAAAAGATCTTGACAAGTATCGTTGCACGCGGTGTTTTGCAAGATGTTGTATTTACTCAAAATTGGCTGCCAGTGGGAGATGCTGCCGATTGATTCTCCGAAGAAAAGTGCGATGTAACAATATTATATGTTCGGAAATGGCATGAAATGCTGAGTGAACAAGTGTTGTGGGTTATCGGTACGGTACTCGGACTTCGCCATTAATTCAGACTGGACTGGGCCCGTCAAAAGGCGACGGCCCTTCACTAAAATCGTTCGATGGAAAAGTAGCGTAAACGTAGAAGGAAAACCCCAGATTAGCTTAGAAGCGTACAAAAACTGAGTCCGATGAGTGATCTGCAAGCGCGCCACAAAAATAGCAAAAATTTTATCAGGCAAGAATAAGGGCAAGGTCATGGCCAACATTCTCAGCCCGTGAATACATTCGGGAGGTCTATAAATATGAAAACAGCATCATTGCATCTTGAAAAAAGAAGACCTAGTCTGCAGAACAAATCCCTCAAAAATGCGATTTCTGTGCATTATCAGAATATTTTTATGGTGACTATGTACGCTTCTTAGCGCTAAAAAATTCCCGAAAAAACTATTCTCCCAGCCGGCAGATGCTGTTTTGACGTGTTATAAGTTGATTGCAGTTTAGACTGACGCTATCCGCAAGATCTTTGAATCTCATTCAATCACGGAGTTCTGCTGGTGCCTGTGCTGGTAGAAAATTCTGGTTGTAACTACGCACCTGACTATCATTACAATGGATAACGTTCCGTAAGTCATCAGAGGACATGTCGTGTTTGCAAACTCGTAATGGTGGGGTATCTGAATCATCAATATCTACCTATGTTTCTCCAAACAAGTAATTGCGAGTCTCTGCATACACAAAACAAGCTGATAAAGAACCGATTAGAAAAAATTAAATGGGGATAGCAGCTTTCAATATATATTCCTTTATAAAAATTTGGTCTATTTCCGGCGCTATGCTGGCGCACAATAAAATATAATCTTGCATTGGAACGTTTTCATAATATACCACCTGTTGATAGTTTTTCAATCCACTCAGCAGCCGTCTGATTTCTTGGAAGTGTATTTTAATAAAGTATACTTAAGTCAAAAACTGTAAAAAACACATTGACTCTGCCATAAAACTACGTTCTTTGACACTATGCTTAGAAATACCTAATAAAAACCCC
>JACMQE010000225.1 GCA_014377145.1 Glaciimonas sp.
CCCGGCGCAAAGCTTTTGTGTCGAAATTTCTTTGTCGTTTCATAGTCATTTCGTTGGTCGGCGTTGCTTTTTTGTGTTCTTTGCATTTGTCGTTTTACGAATACTTGCATTTATAGCGCTGAACTTTACGAAAGAAAATAATGACATTTGAATCCCTAGGTCTACACGCGTCCGTCATCCAGGCATTAACTGAAGCCGGTTACACAAAACCAACTAGCGTTCAGAAACAAGCTGTTCCAGCCGCCATCGAAGGCCGC
Organism: Glaciimonas sp.; assembly: GCA_014377145.1. Next base: position 258 of record JACMQE010000225.1, read on the forward strand.
GACCTAATGGTATCGTCGCAAACCGGTTCCGGCAAAACTGCTGCATTCATGCTGCCAGCGCTGCATAAGTTCGCCTCTGAGCCAGTAGTTGATCAGGTCGGCAAAACACCAAATCAAGAAATGCAAGCATCGCGTTCACGCGGTGACCGTCCTCGTTTTAAGGCTGCTCAACCAAAAATGCTGGTACTGACACCAACCCGTGAATTGGCTTTACAAGTGACTAGCGCGACTGACAAGTACGGCTCGCGTATGAAACGCATCAAAGCAATTTCGATCTTGGGCGGCATGCCTTATCCAAAGCAAATGCAATTACTGGCTAAAAATCCAGAAATTCTAGTCGCTACGCCAGGTCGTTTGATCGATCATATGGAATCCGGCAAGATCGATTTTTCACAACTGCAAATTTTGGTACTCGACGAAGCTGATCGTATGCTGGACATGGGTTTCATCGACGATATCGAAAAAATCGTTGGTGCCACGCCTGAGTCACGTCAAACAATGCTGTTCTCGGCTACGCTGGACGGCGTTGTTGGTAACATGGCAAAACGTATCACCAAGAACCCCATGATCATTCAGATAGCTGGTTCGGCAACAAAACACGAAAACATTCAACAAAAAGTACATTTTGTTGACGATTTGTCCCACAAAAATCGTTTACTGGATCATCTGTTGCGCGACGAAACAATGGATCAAGCAGTCGTATTCACTGCCACTAAGCGTGATGCAGACAATATCGCTGACCGTCTAAATATCGCTGGCTTCGCTGCTGCTGCTTTGCATGGCGACATGCATCAAGGCGCACGTAACCGCACTCTGGACAGCCTGCGTCGCGGTCAAGTCCGTGTATTGGTAGCAACTGACGTTGCTGCACGCGGTATCGACGTTCCAGCAATTACCCACGTATTCAACTACGATCTGCCTAAGTTCCCAGAAGAGTACGTCCACCGCATCGGCCGTACTGGTCGTGCTGGCCGTAACGGTGTTGCCGTATCACTGGTAAACCATGCTGAAAGCATGAACGTCAAACGTATCGAGCGCTTCACTAAGCAATTGATTCCAGTCGATGTCGTAGCTGGTTTTGAGCCAAAGAAGACGGCTTCGGCAATGCGTTCAAACCACAAACCAGGTGGTTGGAAACCAGGCGACAACCGTGGTGCACCAAGCAAGCCGAGCGGTGGTCGTACTTTCAGCAAACCAGGTACCCCCCGCCGTGACATTGGTGGCGCAAGTGGTAGTTATAAAGGTAACCGTACAAATGACAGCGGCACACGGCGCTCGTTTGGCGATCGTTAATTCAGGCCTCAAAATTAAGTAATTAGTTAGTCCGATACTCAGTCTCTGATTTTCGGACTAAAGAATGGCTATCGGATTTACTCCGGTGGCTATTTTTTATGGCGGATTGACACTAGAATAGTGTCAATGATTTCAGCGATAGTCTGAATGCTTTCGTTACAACAAAAAGCTTAACGGCGGGTGCGCCCAAAACTCAAATAATCCGCGATGGAATCCTGCGTGACCTCCCCTAAATAACTACTATCATGATCGATCACTGGCATCCAGCTGGTGCTATGTTTGTACATCTTGGAGAGCACGACACGCAGATTTTCATCCGGGGGTTGCACTGACAGGAAACGGCTTCACTTCCTCGGCACAAGCGCCCTGCGCATCGCGGCGCGAAACAAAGCCCCTGCCATGATTATCGACATCGGTAACGGTAATCATTATCGTCCATTAATCCAAATGCAGCGGCCAGCGTTGAATCATCACGCACTGTCGCTGAAGTCGTCACAGCAAGCATCACTGGATACACCAACAGCAAACGCTTCAAGGCCGCATCCTGACCAACAAAAGAACCAACGAACTTGTCTTTCGGACGTGCTAACAAAGTGTCCGGATGATCAATTTGCACTAGCTTACCGGCACGAAAGATTGTAATTTTATCACCTAATTTGATAACTTCATCAATATCATGACTCACCCTGATCACTGTCTTATTCAGTTGACACTACATCTGAAAAAATTCATTCTGAATCGATTCACGATTAATCGAATCAACCGCTCCAAAGGGCTCACCCATCAGTAACAAAGGAGGATCCGCCGCCAACGCACGAATTCCACCAATGCGTCGCTGCTGCGGTCCAGGCAATTCTCGCGGATAACACTTTAAATACAACTTCGGATCAAGGGCGACCCTTGCCATCAGTTCTACCAAACGCTCACGAAAGCGCTTTTTATACCAGCACAACAAACGCGGCATCAAAGTGATATTTTCTTCGATGGTCATATTAGGAAACAAGCCGACTTGCTGAATGACATAACCGATATGAAGGCGAAGATTAACCTCATCGATACCAGTGGTATCTTCGCCGTTTAACCGTACGTGGCCTGAAGTCGGCACGATCAAGCGATTGATCCTTTTTAGCGTAGTGCTTTTTCCGCAGCCTGACAGGCCAAGAAATACACAGATTTCGCCTTCCGCGAAGGTAAGACTAACATCATCAACAGCTTTGACTTTGACGCCATTTTTTTGGGTAAATACTTTACTGAGTTTATCGAGGACTATCGTGATTTTCGCATCCCTTTCGGTGTAAGTGTGCGTTGCAGTGACTGAAGCAAAGCGTCGGCAATAATCACTAGAACACTAATCAATACCCCTCCAACAACGAGTTTTTGCATATTGCTTTCACTAATCGCATGGAAAATCAGCACGCCCAATCCACCCGCACCGATCACGGCGGCAACCGCCATCACGCCACAATATTCATGACAACGGCAGAGCGAGCATCACCTAAAATGACCGGTACTGCGAAGGGAAAATCTACCAGACGTAAGCTCTGCCAGAATGTCATGCCGATACCGATACCGACTTCCTTGACACCCTCTTCGATTCCATCCAACGCCAAAAAGGTATTCCACATAATCGGCAGTAGCAAATATAAAAATACCGCGGTGATGACGGGCAAGGGGCCTGACCCCTGACCGAAGCGTGAGAACAAGGGAATCATTAGTCCAAATAAGGCAATCGACGGCAGCGTCAGAATGACCGTTGCCAAACCCAATAACGGGCTGACTAGCCCGCGATGAAGAATCATCATGACACCGGTTGGTACGCCGACCAAAATAGCCAGACCAACGGCAATACTGACCAGCATTAAATGCTGCAGGGTAAGATACAATCTCTTGGGCCATGCGCTTGAAAGATAATTAAGCATTGTCATTTTGTATTCCTCACAACAAACCTTCTGGACGCACAAAGTCTTCAGCCACTTTCTTTATCGGCTGTTGGTCAATATCGACTTTCTTATTCATCTCAGCCATTTTCTGAGTATCGATTTTTGACGAAAATACATTTAACTATTCTGCCAATTGTGGATTCGCAGCGAGAGCTCCTTCGCGCACGATCGGTGCAGTGGTGTAAAAAAGGAAGAAATGCTTGTTGTCTTCCAACATTTTCAAATTGAAACCTTCGATTCGCCCATCCGATGCATAGGTCAAGCCAAAATATAACTGATCATTTCGCAGCGCGGTATACACTAGACCCGGGTCCATTTGCTTGACTTCGCTACGTTCAAAATTCAATCCATACAACGCCGACATCGGGCACAGACCATCCGGGCGCGAAGAAAATTCAAAATCTACCCGAAACAAATGCTTTTCATCTGGATGCTGCTTGCGATCTGCGGCAATTTTGTTGGGGAGGTCTTCGATCGTTTTTAAACTTTCTTCTTCGGCGCGCTTGGCTGATATCGCCAATGTGTATGTCTTGTTTAATCCGGATGGATTAAACAAGATTAAATGCATCCCACCGTCCAGTTTTTTTATCAGGTCATAGGATTGCTCAGCAGCGGGTTTCTCTAAAACCTTATGAAATACGATCAACGATCTACTAATGTATTCTCACACAATATCAAGCTGTCGACTTTCTATCGTCTGACACATGATGGTAGAGCCCAGTCGATTTTTAAATCAACGCTATACCCTTTGGACTGTAGGTATTGTTGCATCATTGCAGAAAAAATTAGTTGCTCGGTAAAGTTTTTACCAATGACCCACCAACATGGCCGCGGCTGTCGATGCCGTAACCGTAAAGCTCAGCATGCTTAACACTCCTAGTGCCAACGCCAACAGATGCTTCCTGCCTAATTTTTATACTATTTATCCTTCTAAATGGATGCTGAAAAACCGCATCCAAATGCGTCGGTAGGCAATCTCAACTAGCGTAACAAGCCGCGTTTGCTGAGATAAGCCTTGCTTGCCGATAGAAACAATCGCGTCTAGCATCAGCGCCAACAATACCGTTGTAGTGGTGCCAAGTAGCAATTGATCCTAATTATTTAAGTAAATGTCGGGGAAAATAATACTGCCAAGACTTTCGCCACCAATTAAAATCGATAAGGGTGCGGTTCCGACATTAATTGCCAATGCAGTACGGACGCCACCGACAATAATCGGGATAGTATTCGGTAATTCAATGCGGAATAAGATTTGATAAGGCTTCACGCCGATGCTTTTGGCGGCATCGCTGAGAGCAAGTGGCACTTGTTTCAGGTCATCATAAGTGTTGCGCACTATCAGTAACAATGAGGCAAGCCACAAAGCGATGATCGAGGGTTTATCCCCGATACCGGAAAATGCCAGCGCCAACACCATGATCGACGGAATAGTATTGCCAACGTTAAACACTTGCATGTATTTCTCTGCATGGCGCGCAAAAAGCGGGTGGCTTAGCACAATCCCTGCCGGTAGACCGATTGCCAAAGCCAACAGCATGGACCAGCCAACCAGTTGCATATGGCGCATGGTGTAATAGATTGGATCACCTGCCGGATAGCCTCACAACACCGACGGTCCAACAGACACTCACCACAACCAATATCGTGATGGCTGCACCGACGATGGCATTAAGATAACGACTCGTCATGTTTACTTCCTTCTTGCCGGTCGTGTTCAAAGCGCAGGAACTACCTACACATGCGAAGACGCGCAAGCATGACAAACAAAGCTGTCAATTAGTTTATCTCATTCTGTATCTCGAACGGACAGTTTAGAATGAGCCGACTGCCGCAGTGGGCGGCAAACTGAGTGCGAGGAAACCCTCGACGTTTGATGAAACTCCAACGTTTTGTCAGAGCATTGAACGACCTGCTGATACAGATTTTAAAGCTGAATTACACCGTTTTGGGGTGATGCAATGTTTTAAAAAGAGCTCAGTTTAATAAATTCTTTTGGTGACGTCCAGTAATAGCTTTAATCAAATCTATTACTAAAATGTCTATTAAGCGCTAAAACAGGGCTGTTTTAGCAAAAATCATTAGAAATGCGGTGCAACGCAAGGAAAAAATATGACCGACATTTTTTTCCATCATATTTTAAGTGTCAAAAAATAACTATTTTAATTAATAATTCAGTCACACTTAATGACAGGCAATATCAAGACACCCGTAATCGACTAGCCGCCAACGCCAACGCTGTAATCAGCGCCCAATCGCCCGACTCCAACGCGTCCTTTGGTGTCAACCATGATCCGCCGACACAGGCAACGTTTTTACAATCTAGAAATTGTGCGGCGGTCTGTTGCGATATCCCACCGGTTGGACAAAATATGACATCGCCTAACGGCCCGGTAATCGCATTTAACATTCCCACACCGCCGGCTGGCAATGCTGGAAATAACTTCAATTGACGGAAGCCCGCTTCACGCGCGGTCATCACTTCTGACGGCGTCATCACGCCGGGCAATAAAGGCAAGCCGCTTGACTTTGCCGCAGCAATTAGTGCCTGAGTCAAACC
>JACMQE010000226.1 GCA_014377145.1 Glaciimonas sp.
ACGGCGCGCCCGTCGCCCATACGCGAGTAAGGGGTTATCCCCGCGCCTTTCATTTGCAGCTCAATTCGTCCAGCACCCCCATTTTGCGCGGGGACATCCCCCAATAATATTGCGCGGCCATCGCCTAATTGACCTGCCCATTGCCCAAATTGGTGCCCAGAGTAAACCGCGGCAAGCGGCTGAGACCCGTTTAATAATCGATTGCCTGAGAAAGTTTCAACGAAGTCTTGTGACGAAAATATTGCAGGATCGAGTCCGATCAACGCTGCGGCTGAAGTGCTTGCATCAACAAGATAGGGGGTTGAAATAGGTTTGGGATTCAGCTTTGTATAAAATTCCGGCGGTAGTGCGGCAAACGTATTACTTAATGAAAGCTGGGCAGATAGTGGTGCGATATTCTTTGCTGCTCGGACATGCATGCAGTTTCCTTCCTTGGCAGAATTAATTTTAGCCGACATTTTGACAGAGATAGCAAATAGTCTTTGCTCAACATTTTCGATCAACTTTAAGGGTCTTCTAAAAAGCAGTGTATTAATGTTGTGTGGAGAACAATGCGAACTTACGTAAATATTCCAGTGGCGTTATATCTTCTGATGCACTACCTATTACATGCGTAATATCTTCGTTGGCATGTTTTAGTAAGCGCCTTGCGGATACAATTTTGCGTAAGTCCTCATTTATTGGTTATGTTAATGATTAATTTAGCAATAACTCCGTAGTCCACTCACCAATAATCTTCGGTGATAAATTGCCCAGGTAGCGCCTTGCGGCAAGGACGCATGCCACGTTGAAACAATATTTCTCTGGTGGCCATAACCATGTCCGGATTTCCGCAGATCATTATGCGTGATGTTTCGACCGAAATAGGCTGACCAGCCGATCTTTCTAGCATTCCGTTTTCGAGCAAAGTAGTGATGCGACCTTGCAGATGCTGGCCATTGACGGGCTGGGGATCGCGGGTGGTGGCTTGTAATACGGTCAGATGAGCGCCACCCTCAGTGAGTTGAGTACGTTGCGACAGACCATTTAATAAGGCTTGGTAAGTTAATTCTTCTGCCTTCCGGACGCAATGTACCAAGATCAAATGACGGAATTTTTTCCATACAGATGGGTCTTGCGAAATGGAGATGTATGGCCCAACTCCAGTGCCGGTAGCAAGCATCCATAGGTCTTCGCCATCTACAAAGCGATCGGCCGTCATGAAGCCATAACTGAATTTCTCTACCATTACCGAATCCCCCGGCTTGAGTTTTGTCAGCAATTTGGAAAACTGTCCACCGGGCACAAGTACAAGATAAAACTCGAGTGCATCTTCGTCTCTAGCTGAGGTCACCGAATAAGCGCGCGAAAGCGTCTCGCCAATTTCGGTAACAAGTCCTAAGCGTGCAAACTGGCCCGGTATAAATGTATAGGCGGACGGACGGGTACATCGAAATGAAAGCAATTTGTCGGTCCAGTGATGCACGCTGGTGACGATTTCGCTAGTGTTTTTATCGTGAGTATTGATATTATTTTGCATGTAATTCGATGCGATTAATTATCGAGGGATGCCCATAACATTACATTTTTCAACTGAGAATTGGAGAATACGGCGTCAGCTTGAGTAGATCGTTTTGCGTTTTTGTGGGGGGATCAATAATCCGATTTTTCATAGCCTGCTGTACGACATTCCCAAGGAAAATGCCACGTCAGAAATTTTTTTTGGTGCATGTTGCAAATTGAGTATATAACTTTATCTGTAAAAAACCAGATCTACAATCAGCAGACGACTTAATTAGCTACCCCCCGTCCGCAATACAAAAGAAGCTACATAAAGATCTCGAAATAAGATCATCTAATCACTTCTAGCGCTCGTAATGATCATAAATTCACCAACCGATCCAAAATTAGCCGATCTGCGCCATGATGAAACCCATACTATCCGCGCTGCACATGGCAACACTTTGAATGCAAAAAGTTGGTTGACCGAGACACCATGCGAATGTTGATGAGTATTCTTAATCCAGATGTCGCAGAACGTCCAGCTGAGTGGGTGGTGTACAGCGGTATTGGCTTTGGTACTTTGGTTGAAATAAATGTCAATAAGACCTAGGTTACTTTGCAACATTATTAATATAGAGATAGCTATGCTTAATCGTCTCTATCAATTTTTTGCCCCGGTTATTGCTTGTGTGACCGGTTTCCTTCCTCTGCCGCAGCAACTTCAAAACGTTTGCGTGTGATCTCCACATCAAGGCTCCCAAATTCATATTTATAATCTATATAAACATCACGTTAATGATACCTGAAGCTAGCGCCAATCCAATTCTTAAAATCCATGCGAAATACCAGATAATTTTCTCCTTTCTTAATCCTGTTTATTTAAAACAGGATTAAGAAAAGTTAATAAGCGGTGTGCTCGTTGTCGTGTATATCTTTGGTCGTTACTTTGCCGCGCATAATCTTATAAACCCAACTGGTGTAAAGAATGATAACCGGTAGCACAATCACTGTTATCCAGAACATGAGTCCCATTGTCTTCTCGCTAGATACTATATCCCACAAAGTCAGACTAATCTTCAGATCAAGTGAGGAGGGTATGATGAATGGAAACATTGCCGCCCCCGTGCATTACCAGCATGGCGGTGCTAAGTGCACCCGATAGCAGGAAAAATGGATTGAGTAGTTCAAATAACTCCCCCTCCTATATATTCCACTCGCAGGGTGTAAGCGAAATGAAACGGCACGCCTAACAATAGATTGCCGAATGCAATACCGAAAATCAGTGCCGGTACTAAACTCCCGGCGAATAAGCCCCAATCCCAGAAGTTGCGCCAGCGTGGATCGGTAACTTTGCTATGACAATCGAAACCGACCGGTCGAAAGAACAGGGAAAATAGCAATAGCAATAGCAAAAGCATCAAAGCGACATAAAAGCCCAAGAATGCCGCCCCATACACCAGCGGCCAGACCGAAAAGAGCGCCCCGCCCGCGGTGATGAACCAGGAAACTAAGTAGCCAGAAAACACATTCTTTGCTAGTGCGCAAAACGCCGAATGCCATCCTTGAAGGTTACGCGGGAATTCCGCAATGGGAGCGAAAAATCTATAAAGATATCAATGCCGTGCAACGTAATGGTCGTAGTTATATCTCGAAATGGTATACCGAGCCGTACCATATTCCCGGCTCCAGTGGGTGGATCGGTGAACCATGGAAGGATACAGGAATATGTAATAATCAGCGTTGCCAACACAACTAGGGTAGCGGCAGTAGAACGTAGCAGCGATGCTGCGTTTGATGACGTCATTAAAGGGTAATCGGTACAAATTACTCCTTTTTTGCGCAGGCCCAGCGATTTCCTATACGTTCTAACTGAAGATGTAAATTCACGTTTGTGTTGGGGTTAATAATGCGATTTAACATTATGTCCGCGATTCCTCAAAATATTTTTATTTAGACAACTTTTTACGCTACTGATTTTATTGGGGCTTGGAGGTAACTACTTGAGAAACTAGTGCCTTAGCACAGCAGAAGGTCGGCGATATTAGCCTGGCAGAGGAAAAAAGCAAATAAGGTTGCCTACAAAAAATATTGCTGCCGAAAGGTGCTTATGTTGAGATTTATGATCCTACAAGGGCAGAGGTATATTTCTACGGGTGGCGCGATTTTATGCGTATCCAGGCTGATGGTGAGTAGCCATTATTTTCTGCCACTCGATCTCGAGTGAGACCGCTTTAATCAAGGTTGTGTACCCACCAGGCGTTGTCGCCGGGGATGAGGACGTTGTGATTGTTGATCATTATGAGATGCAGGAAAAAGACAGGATGAAAGTGATCATTGGGAATACAGATGGACGTATTCCTTCGATTTGCCTGAAATCGACCAACAACGCTTTTTATCAACGTAGTCAAGCTAATATAGCGGCAGCCATCGGCGTTTGGGGAACGGGCTGGTCTCTCGGCACTGATAATTATATGGTAACCAACCTGTGGCGGGTACAGATCCGGCGGTCTGGCAGGGTGAGTTTTGGTTTAATCACCTCTCTGATAACTGTACGCAGAATGCTGTTTCAAACAATACTATAAAAATTAAGCCGGGACACCTTATCATTACGGGGGCTCATGGCAATACTGAATATTCAATTTTTACGCTTGATCAATTCGAATATAAAAATGCTATTTGGCGAATTACGTATTGAACAAAGCGGTATTAATGTCCGCGACGCGTTGTATATGCCGCAGCATGGGCGTGGCGGTCTCATGCTGCAAAAGATCGCTTCCACCAAAAAAGATCGCTTCCACCAAGTTTGACGAGGTATGTAAGATATCCTGGATTGGCGAGATAAACTGGCACAACTGCGATTCGTAGGGAGGATCATTAGGCTCACCAGTTTTATCGCACCATATTAACGAAGTCATTATGTTACATTATGGCGGAGGCTCATCTAGCAATGTGGCTGTTTCTACATGATTTTTATGGGAGAGAATCAAATCCTTTCTGCCTTCAGGAACCAACACAGAAGTCTTGGGCGTTGGCAATCTGGCGCAACCCTGTGTCTCATCGACCAAAAGTCTAATCTTGTCCTATGACCTATCCCCGATAATAAGGATATACCAGCGGGTGCCGCAACTCTTTCATGGATTCCACTCAAGGTGACGTAGGTGCACATGGCCGATGAGCAGGCCTTGCTGATCAAGATTGCCCATGATCATGATCCCTATGTTGGTCCAGTCGCCACGTTAACTGGTCCTGCAAATGCGCAAGAAAATGCCGCCGTGGTCTTGAGCGCAGGTGCATCCAGCAATCCCGACAATCATCCAGTGGGCTATGAATGGATAGTTCCGAATGGGATTGATGCGGTTGAAGATGGTGCACAATTGCGTTTTACTGCACCAGAACTGAGCGCAGATTAACCTTTTACTTTCCGCATAAAAGTCA
>JACMQE010000227.1 GCA_014377145.1 Glaciimonas sp.
AGGTGCATCGAAAGATGTCCAATTCTCTTCGGTGTCTTCTGGTATGTCAGATGTTAAAAGTGTTGTAGTGGAAGGACAGAGAACCCACACGGCAAGTATTGTTACGTATGATGCAGATGACGCAACGCTTGATGTAAAGTTTGCCAATAACGACATTACTTCTGGCCAAATAACGGCTCGCGCGCAGTTTACAGTTTGGGGTTGGGATGCTAATAACGATTATGTAGCTGATAGCACTGGCGGGACTATTAAGATCCGCCTCCCTGAAACGGTGAATAGTGAAACAGATATTACCCTGTCGGATATAGCAACAATTACATATGAAAATGGTGTTGCTCAAGACAGGACTTATGCTTACTTAGATGGTCTTTGGAACCTGGCTGAAGATGTCACTACTGGGCTGGGGGCTGACGATGGTAACGAAGGCGAGTTGGCCATGTTGGATTCAGGGAAGGATTACTTTCATCAGCTGAAAGAAACCCGGAAATCGAAAGCCATTCTCTGTCAAATCCAAGCTGCTGCTCCGACTGTGGCAGCTCTCGTAAAAGAGGCTTTGATTACTACAGCGGTTGGTACTGCCGCCAGTCAAGCTGTGGAAATCGTCAAGCAGTCTAATGTTGCTACGACTGTCTTGATCGAAGTAGATAGAGCTGCCGGATCTCGCATCATACTTAACCAAAACACCGAATTTGCAATGTCAACGGCAGCAAGTGGTTATTATGTATCTTTTAAAGATTCTTGGTGTACCCGTGATCCCCGTGCATATATGTCAGCAGTTGCCGCTCCAGCAAGCATTACAGTAGGTAACAATAATGTCCAAGCACAAACCTTATCGGTAATTTGGACTAATGACAAAGATTACAAAGATTACAATGGCTACACAGGAGGAAACAAGCGTGACGCCAGTATCAACGGGATTGGCAAAAGATCTGCCGCCATTGATAATGATATTGGGCGTTTTCTTGCAGCAGTCTATTACACCAATTACAATGCCTTTAAATTCACGAAAACGGTGGGTGCCGGTGGCGTCAAATCGACTTGGTTTTCCTCTAACAGTAATCCGCCGCATGGTCCAGAAACTGACTATATTCAGCTAAATGCAAAAATCCATTGGCGTCGTAGTCCGTAAAGCTATGTAAATTTGGCGACCTATAAATATGGCAGGGAGGAAAGATTACTTCACAATTTCTTCTCCTGTCTGCCATATTTATGGCAAGAGGAAATCTGAAACAATATTGTTTCAAATGTTAGGTACGCCTTCTATGATAGATGCAAAATCTGGTTGCTTGCCCCGTTTTATAATATTCGATGTGCATCACTCATTATGAAGCCGTTTGGTTTTAGTCGAGATAATATTCCCGATTTGTCAATCACCTTTATTCTTTCACTGATGTTGTTGGTTTGTTCAATTTCCCACGCATTTGATTTACAAGAACCTTTAAGCAAGGCAGAAGACATTCTTGCACAAAAGGTAGGGAAAAGGACTAATATTAAGGTTAAGCATGTTTCCTTAAGTAAAGGGGAAGTGGCTGCATATTATGATGTCGAAACCCATGTGCTTTATGTTGATGATAACCGTTGTAAGGCTCTAGCTGCAAAATCAGCGACGAATCAAGAAGCTTTCTCTGTTCTCGTGATTCTGTTCCTACATGAATTTATACACGGGTACCAAAAATCACTAATTGGTTCACAAATTGTCAATCTAAGCACTGTGGACAAAGCATTGTGCGAAGGTCACGCAACCGAATTTTCATTCTCTCTGGCCAAAATAAATGGATATACATCCCCATTTATGGATTCATTTTACGAATCTTCGACATCCGCTCTATCCATTGACCCCAGACAAAGAAGAGCGGCGATTGAAAGAGATTTTAATTATGTTGCTGCACGATCATTTATCCAAAAAAAATGTGCGGATATCCAGGATTTGTTGAAGTTGGTGGGCAAAGATATTAGCTTTTATGACATTTTGTCTGCGACATGGAACCCGCTTGGATTCAAGCCTATAACCCGCTGGAATTCTACGCAAATATTTGGAGAAGTTGCAAAGCAGATTCCAAAGAGTACAGGCAAAGTGGTCGATTACGTAGAAATGGATTACCTTGAATCGATGGCGTATATGGACCCGATTGATTTTCCAGATACTACTTTTGCCAAAGTGTATAGACACGGTATCCTTCTAATTATGCAGGATAGTCATGGCCATTCTCAGCAGATAGCTGTTCAAATTTTCGATGACAGTGAAAAACCTAAGAACGTGATGTTAAATTCGCAGAAATGGATGCCGTCTGCAAACTTATGGATCAAGAAAGATTTACAAATCAAGATATACCCAAACAAAAACGATGGAGTAACTCTTTTTGGTTTTGCAAACCATTTTGCGATTCGTGTCGATTCGAAAGACCAAAAAAGTGCTTTAGAAATTTATAGGAAAATAATCGTCATCCTTCTGCGGATGAGAGAAACACAAGGGAATAAATAGGTACTCATTCATCGGTAAAACTGAAGGTTTTTGTAATTAAAACTCCAAAGTTGCAAAGATTTGGTCTGCTGAAAAGATATATCGTAGTTGCTTAACGCGTTTACAGACAAGTTTAAATTGAAACATACAACATTCCTGACCATGATAAGTCACAAATATACAATTACACGTTCCAAGACTTCTGCGACAAGTTTATTTTTTTTAAGTTGCTTTGTTTTCACTACCGTTACGACCTATGCTGCCGATCCAAAAGCGGCTTCAAAAGCCGATCCAAAAGCAGTTTCAAAAAGCGTAGATATTGGCAAACCGTTTCTCCGCCTAGATGATAAACGTTTTTATTTGAAGGATTTAATCGGGTTGAATGATAAAGAGTTAAGTCAGACTATTACAAAAAAATTGTTGCAGTTTAATGACGCTCAATTAGAGCAGGCATTAAATGAGTACGGGGTTATGGGAGCTGACGGTAAATCAAGAGCTCAACAAGAAGAAATTTATAGCTCTCGCATTCGGGCTCTCATCTTGGCTAATATTACAAGGCGGCTGGTCGCTGCTGAGATATATAACAATATTGTTAAGGTGCATAAGATTAATCCTGAGGAATACTTTGATCTTTCGGAAGCTCTTAAGTATGAAAAACAATTTGTTGGCCTAATGGATTTCTTATATTCAAAGAAACTAGAGGATGATGCAGGAGAAAATACACTATATCACTCTGCGATTGAAAACTTCGGTTACAAATTGCCATATGAAGATTGGCAGGTCGAGAGAGGACTATTGAATCCTGATAATCTCGCAGGTAGATTATCATTAGTTTTTGATAAAGCTAACATCGAAACTGTCATGAAGGCTAGGATGGCGCATTTTCTATTAAAAGAAGCTCTTGAGACGGGTATTTACTATGAAATGGCAAAGTCGTTACATCAATTTGATATTGCTACTCTCTATCGCGTAGAAGTCACTAATTTTGCTGGTGGTCTTACTGCTATTGAAAATTTATCTCAGGCTGTTGTGGACAAAGAAGGAGATTTATTACTCGGCGGATATTCAACCTTCGGAAAGATACTCGCCAAATATCCTGGTCAAGCTAAGATAAATTACCGTGCTGTTTTTGGCGCTGAGGTTAGAAAAGAATTCGGAATCCCAGCCATTGGACACGTTTATACTCCCAAACCAAAAACTTACTGGTTTTTTGCATGGAAAAATAATGATGTCAATGAAGACCCTCAGGCAGCTTCAGTTTTTCAGAAGGTTTATGCGACCCAACTCGCGGCTGAGGACTACATGCCCAAAGTTGAATGGGAGAACGAAGAATCGGTTCCAAGAGAAGTTTTGTTAAATTCGATTGAGAATGGTAGCTTCGGCCCCGAAATTCCGATCCCTGTTTTAGCGAAGATGGAATACCCTGCTAAGGAGTTCTCAGAAATCCCACAACTTCGTATAAATAGTGATTCTTTTATTGCGAAATATACCGCCGCAAAGATTAATGATGATGCCGTAGGAATGCAAGCGGCTCTTCAGTTGTTTCGCGATGAAAATAAGAATGTTCAAACTAACGCTGGTAAGAATTTGGTCAACCAAGTAACGGACATTACTCAATAACTAATTTTTGGGACATGGAAACATTGTAATCGAACCGCATCTGTAAAAAGTCACTTTAACTCTGCGTGCCATTAACCTTGACGAAGTGACATGCTGTATCTCTTAAGCTGTTATAAGCATAATACAGCAGATGCCTAAAATTTGTTAATTCTCTGTTGCTTAGCAAAAGTCGTTTCTAAGCAACTGAAATAAACGAATAAGGAAGGATATGATGAATATGTTTCTTCCCACTTATTATAACTTTATCGATTGTTTAAGCTTACATTTTCTAAGGTCGCTAGCTAGTTCGTGGGCACAGCTAGGGTTCTGCAGCTGTCACGATTACCATTTAGCACGCGGTAGACAGCGATGCGATTGTTGTTGAACTTTGTCATCTTGATGATCTTCCTCGCCAAGATTGTCCAAAAGCCTAATATGTTGAATCGAATACTTGTTAGGTAGAAGATCAATCCGCTTTACGTCCAGGGCGAAGGATTCGTTAAGGCTCGGAAAGTGGATACTGTCCATTTATTTATACAAACGATTTAGATAATGATTCTCTCGATCTCATCGAGCGAAATCTGATCACTCGTTCTGTCATAAAGTTTGGTGGTACGCGGCGATTCATGAGCAGCGATATGCTGTGCGTGTTCTAACGTTCCGCCATTTTCCAAATACGTCGTTATACCCGTCGCCCGAAAAGTGTGGCAGCAGATATTACCAGCGACCCAATTTCCTTACAGCGTCAAAGCCCGCACCTAGCAGAGCTTCGTCAATTCATACGATAAGGCAACGTATGAGGCGACAAATTGACACAGCCCTGGTTTTCGCCCCATGACTTCGTAGGATTCACCAGCGAAGAATTGTGGATTTTAAACGTGCTAAGACTTAAGATTATTCTTACAGCAAAGACGATTAAAACACGCAACTGAGAAACGTTGTAAATCTAAAACGCTCAAGAAGGACTTAATAATGCGCTTGAACCCTCTTTCTATATCAATAAGGGTTTATAGTACGTGTGCTCGATTATACGCAAATTGAGCACAGAGCCAATTCTCTTATTGACAAAAGACGCTCAAGCTAATATCGTATGCTTCCGCTGACGCAATCTATCGTTAAGTTTTGACGTTTCTGTTATTCTTGGTCGTTAATTCCATTCAGTTCTTAAGACTTAACGTTGTTCCTTTTTATGTCCCCCACCAAATCAACCATCAAACCCTGGCCTTTCTGGGCCAATGAAGGACAAAAGCTGAAATGCGTTTTGGCCGGACTGGAAAACTTTTCGGCCACCCAGTCCTGCTGGAATTCCAGTTATACGATGGGGTTAGCCATTGATGACAGGATGCGCAGACTCTGCCTCTTTAATCTCGACAAAGCGACGATTCACCGTCAGATGGCAGATTTTCCCGATATTGTCCGTATCGAAGTTATTGAAGACGGTCGCATACTGAGATCGACCCCAGCCACTAATTCGCCCTCGCACACAACGACCCAACCGGCCACATTGAAACAGTGGCCCCAAGACCAATCTCCGCGCACTCCCGGAGACAGCGTGGACATGGTCGCGATCAAGTTAACCATTGAAGGAAAAGCGTTCTCCGCTTCGCGCTTACCAACAGCACCACCACTCACTTCCGATGTTGGCCAACAACACGCGGTGCATATCATCAAGGTGTTGGACAAGAAGGTCTCACGTGGCAGTTCTACGCACCGCGACGCCTTGGATAAAGCTAGTCATTGGTTCAAGGTCATGCTGGCTCTGCAACATATCGGGTCACTCAAAATAGCGCCTGCCCTAAAAATCGCAGTGCCGTGATCGATGTTCCCACCAAATATTCAATAGTAATGAAATCACTGTTCTTCAAGAGAATTGCAGCTGGAATGACATCGGCTGCTACGCTTTCCAGTCGTCACTGGCTCCACACATCTCATTTCAAGCTACTGTTTTTACTCTTGCCATGTGTGTTAGTAATGAATGATTCAGTCCTGGCGCAGGAAGCCAAGTCAACAACGGACATGGCAGTGACAGCCATTCTTCCTGCCGCGCCCGTTGCTGTATCTACCGCGCCTAAACTTTCGCCTTTGCAGGTCAGCGGTCGGCTCGCTACGTTATATCGCACCGTACGCACTTCCTTTTGGAGAGCGGAGAATGCTTTGGTCGCTCGTGCATTCGATGAAGAGATTGATCTCAACCGCAGCGAGCGAATGTCTTTCTTTGCGAAGCCGATTGCTAAAAACGATTCTTTGGTTGCCGATTACAATCGAGCCGCTAATGCTTCCGATAACTATATCGCGTTGGCTACAAAAGGTGATCGCGCCGCCAGAGAACTGGCAGCGGTGATTTATTTGGGAGCTGTCGCGCATTACACGCTAGGGAATCATGTCCGTGCTCTGGAACTTTTCGAGCAATTGCAGCAACAGTTTCCTAGTTATAAGCGGGATCAATATATCAATGATCGCAGCGATCCCGATCCCAAGTACTCGGCTCCTGTTCGCGCCGGTATTGCCAAGCTGATCGTGCAACTTCGCTTGCAAACTTTACCAAAAGACCCACCCGATGCTTGGGCCGCTTTGCAACAAATCACAAATGAAGCACTGGCGGCGTTATCTTTCCAACGCGAGTACGCGGTTTGGATCGCCGCCCAGTCCGACAAATATAATACCCGTCGCTTTGAGGAATCGTCTTTTGGCAGTGAGCCGCATCAAAGAAGGGCTTCAGCACTGCCCCGCACACTGGATTTGATCGAGGCGGCATGGGATGCCCTTCTCGAAAAAGCCTTGCCACATGCCGGTGCCGGAACTCTGCGCGGCTGGCTACGCACCTTAGCCGCACCTGGAGCCGTGCTCGAAAAACCGGCGCTGCTCCGACTAACTACTATCGACGGTCTCATCATCAAACAATACTTTGCCGAAGCGCAAACCTTGTTGAACGAAAAGAATTTCGACGGTGCGCGTGGCAAATATCAGCAGATAATGGCCGAGTACCAAGACTCGGATGCAGCTCAGCAAGCCGCAGCGGCTTTACCCGGCATCAAGCCTTTAGCTATCGCGCATTACAAAAGCGAAGGCGAAAAGAACTTCCAGCCTCACAATAAGCTTGGCGTGCCGCAAACCCAGAGCCGTGAGTACTTTGAAAAGCTGCTGCGCGAAGATCCCGATTCGGAAAGTGGCGCTTATTTTTATGCCCGCGCGCTGGCCACCGAAAATAAAACCGATCAGGCGCTTGCACAACTCCAACAACTAGCAGCAAAACACCCCAAAGGTGATCTGAGTGCCTCGGCATTATACCTTCAGGGATTTTTGTTGGCTGGGAATAAAAAGCCGGATTATGACAAAGCCGTGGCATTGATGGACAAAGTCGCTGCTGAGCACGGCTCTTCAGCGGAAGCGCCTGAAGCCTTGTTTCATGCAGGGATGTACCTGGCTTGGCAAAACCGCTTTCCCGAAGCAATTGAACGCTTGCAAAAAATCGAGGCGTATCCCGCGAGTGTACGACACAAGTGGGCGATTCTATGGGTTAAACGCCTGCAACAAAAGATACAGGAAGGCACGCAGTGGCCGTGAGAAATGCAGTAGCTATGAGAAATATAAAACCAACCAAATTAAAGCTAAGAGATTTTAGACCAAGCGATTTTATGAAGAATCTAAGAACAAAGAATGAAGTGGTCATAAACCAAAATTTGAAAAACCCATCGAAGAAGAAACTCATAGCGGGCAGCAATTTCATTCACGTCCGTTGGTGCCTGTGGCTTCTTACGGTTGCCTTTCTCTTAGCGAGCGCGAACTTCCTCGCCATTGCACAAGAAGGCGATTCCACGACTCCGCAGATCATGCCGATCTCGCTTTCCAAACCCAAGCCCAAGGGCCAGACTGGATTACGGCGGCCATATGGTGACGGCAATACCTGGGTTTTTCAGATTGCATCCGATCCAGGCATACGTTGGGTTGAAGGACCATTCTGGCATTACGCAGGTTCAGTCGGCAACGACCCAGAGTGGGGTACTTGGGGCGGCGGAAATAATGGCGATTTTTCCCTAAGTTGGATTTCTCCACTCGATTGCGGCGCGTTTAATATCAGCGTGACTGGCAAAATCGTAGGTGTAGGTGGCGGTGGAGCAGGCGGCGGCAACGCGCTGCCAATTGATGTCGAGGCGAGTTGGGAGGGTTCGGTTGCGTCGCCACCACCGCCAGTCGAGTTGTGTGACGGAAGCATTATCGGTGAGACCAGCTGTACTTCCTGTGGATGTCCAGACAGTATTAGCCAAGAAATTTGCTACACCACTGATCCATTTTTTCTCACGCCATCGTTTGGTCCGCCGGTCGCTTTGCAGATGGTGTTCAACAGCAGCACTGGCAAGTGGAGTGACAACTACAACAAAAAAGCTGTGATCGGCCCGGATGGCAAAGTCACCATCACGAACCCAGGTGGGCGCGAAGACATTTTCGGTGCCGATGGAACCGGCGAAGCGGGCGATAGCCGAGAAGCCGTTAAGAAAGCCGACGGCTCAGTCGAGATCGTGAACCCGGACGGCAGCAAAGAAATCTATCACTCCGACCCCAATGGCGGCCTGACCCTTTTCTCACAGGAGGACGCTGCGGGCAATGCCGTCACGATTGACCGTGATGCGAATGGCAAACTGGAAAAAGTCCCCGCCGCCGATGGACAGGAAATGACGGTCGCGCATAACGCCGGTGGGCAAGTCAGTAGCGTATCGTCAGCAGGAGGTGGAGGCAACACCTTCGGATACAACGCTGCTGGCAACCTTTCAAGCACCACCGACGAGTTGGGCCGCACCACATCGTATGTGTATGACGCTGAGGGTCGCATCACCCAGATCACGACGCGTCTGGGCACGACGAAGTACACCTATGAAGGTGGCGACGGCGTGGGCGAAACCGGCTATAGCGCCCCCGGTCAACCAATGGGTTTTGCCAAGCGCACCACCATTGAATATCCCGACGGCACTAAGGAAGAAACCTTCTGGGACGGCTACGGTACAAGCTGGCATGTCGCGCCCCAGCATTATATCGAGTATATGGACGCGGTCGTCAACAATTCCTCAGACGATGTGCCAAAGACCATCACCAAGATCGCGACCATCGCCGGTGAAGGCAAAATTACTGAAGAAACCGATGCCCTGGGCAACAAAACGCTGTACGAATACGATTCGGTGACCGGGTTATTGATCAAGATTACGGACGCTTTGGGTGCCAGCGCTTCCACGACCTACAACGCCCAAGGCAGCCCGCTCGTCGTCACCGATGCCGAGGG
>JACMQE010000228.1 GCA_014377145.1 Glaciimonas sp.
AGATTTTGTTGGATGAGAAGGAGCATTAATTACCTTCTCATCTCATCCAGTTATAACAACATAGGCAAGTTATTGCCGATGTTGCTCGGTTTCTATTTGCATCAATGGTTCACTGACCAGCACCGGCTGTAGCTTACGCTCACGTGGCGCACGCGTTGCAACCACGATCTTTGCTGCTGCCTCTTGCGCTGCGCGTAGTTTGGCTGGATCGGTAGCTGCCAATGTTAAACCAGCGGATGCCAGCACACCTTGTAGATCATCGAACGAAAGTGAAGTGGTTAATGGTGTTGATACGCTGCGAGCTGCCGTAGGTGCAACTTGCGTTGTCACCTCAACTAGTGCCACTGCAATCGGTGCAGTTACTGATTCTTCAACAATAGTAAGGGCATGAATGACTTCGTTTATCTCAACCATCTTCGCGGCCGATGCACTGATAGATGGCGCTTCTGATATAGTTGTCAATATGACAAATTCAGGCGTGGTTAGGGCAGCTGGTAATGGCGTTAATATTGTTATTACTTGCTCTTCCGCTACTGTTTCGATAGATATAGCATGTGTTGTTATCTGTATGGTTACTTTCTCCTTAGCTGGTGTATTGACCACTTCTGCCGTCATTGCAACATGCTGAGGTGCTATTGGTGCGGCAATAATGGCCGACAGTGCGCGTGATGGTTGCGGCGTTACTATATTTGCCATATCAATTATTTCATTGGCTGCTTTGACAGTACTCTCTTGATCCACCGGAGCCATCGACATCTCGGCCGCTTGAGGTGGGGTCGCCACGAGAGTAGCAGGGCTAGCGTTGACAGTAGCGTGGTTAACTTCAGTATTGTGTTGGGTGTCAGTTAAATCACTATTTTCTTCGAGCGAGTTTTCGCTCTCATCAATGCCGGTTTCGGTACCGTCACGATCACGGCGGTTACGGTTGCGACCGCCACGACGACTTGGTTCCTCTCCTTCGGCACGCGGGGCACTTGGATCAAATATCTCTACATCAGAGTTTTTCTCTGGGGCGATTTTCATCTTCAGCAAGGGCGCCTCAAATACTAGGGCGTTAGGAAGCTTTTCTTCCTTCCAGACTTCGTTCGTAATTTCCCTACGTTCTTCCCTTGGTGGACGTGGCGTTCGTTCACCGCGTTGACGACCTTCAAAACGTGCTTCGTTTGGTCGGACCTCAGTCGGCTCTCTTGGCTCTCTTGGCTCTCTTGGCTCGCGTGGTGGGCGCGGTTGACGTTGTGTTTTAGCTTCTGTAGCCGTTGCAAGGGCTACTGCTGCCGGTTTTTTAGTACTGTTGGCGTTTTCTTCACGCGCTTCGACGGGGGTACCCTCTTCGTCGCGATCACGATTGCCGCCGCCGCGCCTGCGTCCACGCTGGCCACGTCCATTGCGATCAGCACCACGCTCACCGCGTGGTTTTGTTGCGTGGACAGTCGTTGTAGCGACCTCTGTTGATGCTGGTTTTTTGAAGAAAAAAGCCATGATTTTGGCGATTAAGCCTTCGCCAGTATTGATAATTACTGATGTAGCCACAGAGGCGATAGCGATGGGCTTGCGTTCGACGATCGGTGCCTGATCAGGGGTGATACCTTTAACTACGGCTTCTTGACGTGGTTTTCCTTCTTCTTTTTGACGTTTGCTATAGCCGATATCGGTATCAGCCTGCTCTGCCATAGCGTAGCTTGCCTGGGTTTCTTCAAGGCGCGGATCGTCGTGCTTTAGACGTTCAAGCTTGTAGTGTGGCGTTTCCAGATGTTTATTTGGAATAAGGATTACAGCAACGTGATGACGAGTTTCGATCTTCAGAATCTCACCACGTTTTTCGTTGAGCAGGAAGCCAGCAACATCGACCGGTGCTTGAACGTGAATAGTGGCCGAGTTCTCTTTCATTGCTTCTTCCTGAATGATACGCAGTACTTGCAAGGCGGATGATTCAATATCGCGAATATGGCCAGTACCGTTACAGCGTGGGCAGGTTACATGGCTGCCTTCGGATAAGGACGGACGTAGACGTTGACGTGATAGTTCCATCAGGCCAAAACGAGAAATCTTACCCATTTGCACACGAGCGCGGTCATACCGCAGCGCATCTTTGAGGCGAGTTTCGACTTCACGCTGGTTTTTCGAGTTCTCCATGTCAATAAAGTCGATGACAATTAAACCACCTAAATCGCGTAATCGTAACTGGCGAGTGACTTCTTCAGCAGCTTCGCAGTTGGTATTAAAAGCTGTGGTTTCGATGTCGCTGCCGCGCGTTGCGCGGGCGGAGTTGACGTCCACTGATACTAGCGCTTCAGTGTGATCAATTACAATCGCCCCTCCGGATGGCAAAGGAACGGTGCGTGAGTAGGCAGTTTCGATCTGATGTTCGATTTGGAAGCGTGAAAACAGTGGTACATCGTCGTGGTAGCGCTTGATGCGGTGGGCCATGTCCGGCATCACGTGTGCCATAAATTGCTGGGCTTGTTCGTGAATTTCGTCAGTATCGATCAGAATTTCGCCGATATCTGGCTGAAAGTAATCGCGAATTGCGCGAATGACTAATGAGGATTCTTGGTAAATCAGGAAGGCACCGTTACCTTGCATGCCAGCATCTTCAATTGCGCGCCAAAGCTGCATCAGATAATTTAAATCCCATTGCAGCTCGTCAACATTGCGACCAATACCAGCAGTGCGTGCAATCACCGACATGCCTGATGGTAGGTCTAGCTTGTCCATAGTTTCGCGCAGTTCTTGGCGTTCTTCCCCTTCAACACGGCGGGAAACACCCCCGCCACGTGGATTGTTTGGCATTAACACCAGATAGCGGCCTGCAAGTGATACGAAAGAGGTCAGGGCTGCACCTTTATTGCCACGCTCTTCTTTTTCGACCTGGACCATGATTTCTTGGCCTTCGCGCAGGGCTTCTTTAATCGAGGCGCTACGAACATCGACGCCTTCCTTATAGTAGGTACGGGCAACTTCTTTAAAGTAAGTACGGGCAACTTCTTTGAAAGGCAAGAAGCCGTGGCGTTCTTCACCATAATTAACAAAACAGGCTTCGAGCGACGGCTCGATCCGTGTAATCACACCTTTGTAAATATTGGATTTGCGTTGTTCGCGTCCAGTGGTTTCGATATCGATGTCGATAAGCTTTTGCCCATCAACAACCGCTACGCCCAAATCTTCTTGCTGCGTAGCATTAAACAACATGCGCTTCATTTTTTCACTCCGTGGCCCTAAGGCCATTTGATGCCGCTTAACATTGCAATAATTCTAGCGGCAGAACACAGGGATGTACG
The DNA here is from genome assembly GCA_014377145.1 of Glaciimonas sp. Next base: position 3,279 of record JACMQE010000228.1, read on the forward strand.
CAAAGAAGGAGTGTTTGGGAGGCCGGAATTGCCTTGGTGTGTCAGTGCAACGATGGCGCTGAGGGTACAACGGGGCAAATATGCAGTGTTGCCGTTTGCTAAACAACCAGCGCTTACCGTGTCAACGTCGCACATATTGCAATTACATATTGCGAGCATGATATCTGGAGATGAGCTTCTTGGAAGGTTCAAAAAAAGCATTTTTTCAGCAAAAATTGGCGATACGTTCACTACATTAACTAGCGAGCCTGTCAAGTCGCGTTTCAAACCTTCTGACGCATGTCAGTCTCGCTAGACCTTATCCTATTTATTCAAACATACCGTCCAACCTCCGTACGCGTTATCCGATGACAACTACGGTGCGACCTTGACTCGCGCAGGGGTGATGCGTACACATTTTTTCCATTAAATTTGCAAATTGACGAGGCTGGTGGAGACGCCCCTGTGTAGAATGGTCTTTTTATTCTTACACTAACAACGATTTTGTAACTACTGCCAAACAATTATATATTCAAAATAAAGGACTTAGCGAGATTTTCTGACACAAAAGCTGAGGGTCGCCGTGATGGGCGAACTCAGGGCCGGGCACAGGCGCGGGATCCAGCCGCGACCAAGTATAAACCGTCCCTCAAAGTAATGTTACTAAGGCACCTAAGTTGATGAAGAAAGTGACCACCGCACTCATGGCGCCCGTTGAATCTAGTGTCGCACCCCAGACGCAACTCATCAATATTTCTGAAGAGGAGGCGGGTCAGCGAATTGATAACTTTTTACTACGTATTTGCAAGGGCGTGCCTAAAAGCCATATTTATCGCGTCCTCCGTTGTGGAGAAGTGCGGATAAATAAAGGCCGGATCGATCATATGTATCGGTTGATAGAAGGCGATATTTTGCGAGTGCCGCCGATTCGTATGGCCGAGAAGACCGAGAAAACGGCGCCCGGTGCAGAGTTTAAAATCTTGCTGGAAGATAGTTATGTGCTTGTCATAGACAAGCCAGCGGGTGTGGCCGTCCATGGTGGCTCTGGTGTTAGTTATGGCGTCATTGAGCAACTCCGTGCTTCACGCCCTGCTGCTAAATTTCTGGAACTGGTGCATCGACTGGATCGAGATACCTCTGGTATTTTGTTACTAGCTAAAAAACGTTCTGCGTTAACTAATTTGCATGAGCAAATGCGGGAGGGCGATACTGACAAACGCTATCAAGTGTTGGTACATGGGAATTGGAAAAATGCGCGCCAAAACGTGAAGTTGCCTTTGCACAAATATATGGCTGCGAATGGTGAGCGTCGGGTAAAGGTGCAGGAGGATGGTCAAGCATCTCATACTGTGTTTAGCTTGATTCGGCGATACGGCGATTTCGCATTACTGGAGGCGGAGTTAAAAACTGGACGGACGCATCAAATTCGTGTGCATCTTGCGTCTTGCGGTTTTGCGATATTGGGCGATGATAAATACGGTGATTTCTCATTAAATCGCACCTTACAAAAAGCCGAAGGCGACCGCATAGCATTCAAACGTATGTTTTTGCATGCCTATCAGATAACATTTTCGCATCCAGAGAATGGTAAGGCGGTGACGCTGAAATCATCGTTGCCAATCGAATGCGAGCGTTTTCTGAAGTGTTTGCCGCAAACTAGTAATGCATTAAAGCAGGTGCAAAATCATTAAAATAGTTAGCGCTGGGTGGTAGGTGCTAAGCCTGCGCTGTTTGTCATCTTCCAGGACCGATTTTTAAAGAAGTTATAAGGAGCTGGCAAGTTAACTGCCAGAAATATGGCGCGAAATTTTTTTGATTTAATTGTTTTTGACTGGGATGGCACGCTAATTGATAGCACAGCGACTATCATCAAATGTATTCAGGCATCGGCAAAAGATTTGGGGTGAGCTATTCCGGACCGTAGGGTCGCTTCCCATGTAATGGGTCTTGGATTAAGCGAAGCATTGCGAATGGCGATGCCAGGATTAGAGAACAGTCTTTATCCCCGTGTGGTAGAGCGTTATCGTTATCATTACCTGACACAAGATCAGGATTTAACGCTTCTTGAAGGCGTTCGGGAAATGCTGGCGGATCTCTCGCAGCAGGGATATTTTCTGGCAGTGGCAACGGGAAAAAGTCGAGTTGGACTAAATCATGCGCTTCATGCAACTAATTTGTTGTCAGTGTTTGATGCAACGCGGTGCACTGACGAAACTTTTTCCAAGCCACATCCAACCATGTTGCAAGAACTTACGCGTGAATTGGGTCAGGATATGAGGCGTACCGTGATGATCGGCGATACTACGTATAATTTGCAAATAGCTATTAATGCGGGTACGGTGGCACTCGCTGTCGATTATGGCGCGCATCCTGTAAACGAGCTGAATGCATTAGATGCGATCTTTACTGCCAGCTCAGTCGTGCAATTGCATACCTGGTTGAGTGATAACGGCTAAATATACGCTATGAATTGTGAGTTCGTCAGTCCTGAATTCACATTTTAGCCAACAAATATGACAACTATTTTGATATCCATTTGTTCTTCATCGGAATTGGTAGAGCAAAGTAAAGAAGTGCCTTTTGTTGTATGTGTCAAGGGCGAAGAGGCAACCGCCTTCGCCGTCCGGTATGACAACGCGGTGCAAGGTTATTTGAATCGTTTGTGCACATGTGCCGATTGGATTGGAAAGAGAGGGATTTTTTGAATCTAAAAGCTTATATTTAATGTGTGCCACGCACGGGGCTGTGTTTATACGCCGGATAATGTGTTGGGGGACCTTGCCGAGGATTGAATTTACGCAAGCTTGCGATTGAAGAAAACAATACTCAGGTATTCTGGCGTCCTAATAGATATGCAAAGCACATGGAGCGCAAGCGTTTCTTGGATTATTTTAATAATCCTAAAAAGTTAAAGCCGGAATATATGTAAATAATTTGTAAAAGCGATATTGAGAATATGGAAAATTCAAAAAAAGAAGGCTGGGAACGTAATTTGTTGGAAAAATTGGCAACGGCATCTTTGCGCGAGCAGCGTGCGCGCCGCCGTTGGGGAATTTTCTTTAAATTGGGGACTTTTTGTCTGATCGGATTTGGGTTTTGGTACGCCGCCCATTACGAAAACGCAGACACGCCCAATGTTGGTCGGCATACCGCGCTAGTTAAACTGAACGGGGCAATTGATGCGGACGGTAATGGCTCTGCGAATGTATTGTTACCGGCGCTTGATGACGCCTTTGCCGCGACTGATTCAGTCGGTGTAATATTGCGCATCAATAGTCCTGGGGGCAGCCCAGTGCAGGCTGGGGTTATCAATGATGAGATTTATCGGTTGCGGAAAGAATATCCAAAGAAGCCGTTTTATGTGGTGGTGGATGAAATGTGTGCTTCAGGAGGCTACTATATTGCGGCTGCCGCTGACAAGATTTATGTCAACAAAGCCAGCATCGTTGGTTCAATAGGCGTTCTGATGGATGGCTTTGGTTTTACCGGTTTGATGGAAAAGCTGGGCGTCGAGCGGCGCTTGTTGTCGGCTGGCGAGAATAAAGGATTTCTTGATCCGTTCAGTTCAATGAGTGAGACGCAAAAGGGCTATGCTAAAGAAATGCTGAATGATATTCATCAGCAATTTATCGAGGTAGTACGCAAGGGTCGCGGTACGCGTTTGAAAGAAACACCCGAAACATTCTCAGGCTTGTTTTGGACAGGTAGCAAAGCGGTAGATATGGGTTTGGCAGATGGATTTGGCACAGTCGAAAGTGTCTCGCGCGACGTTCTCAAAGCTGAAGACATTGTTGAATATACGAAGAGTGAAGGCTTACCTGAGCGTGTTTTAAAGAAATTTGGCGTGGCCGTCGGCGCTGGGGTTGTAGAGTCAATGATGAGCCCTCAGAAACCAGCACTACGTTAATATTATGTTAATAATTTAAGTAATAAAACAATTTACAACATAAGTCGTCTTGTGTTGCGTTTTCGTGATGATGCTCTATATTAAAGGCACGTTCGATACTACAATTCGGAAAGAGAATACAAAAATCACACTATTGTTATTTATTTAATATTTATTTCTTCGGTACTAATTGACATATCCAGCGCGACACACCTCTTTTGCTGGAGCCACGATTTGAAGTCCAGATGAATCATTGCATTTAAATGCGGATCAGAGAAATTATAAACTTCTCGAGAATATGACTTTTGCGATATGAAAAAATTCTTAATGCAGAGAATTGTGCGCTTCGAATCTATGGATCTGAACCCACATTCAGTTACTTTAGTTACAAAACCTAGGTTACTCTGCCAATATCAAAAATACCGTTGGCTTTTTATGAAACTCGGGTCTTTTATTTGTTTTAATTTCGGCTTTCCAAAGCTTTACCGTTTGGGTTTTGATTTTTTCGGAAGGTAAGGTTAGATCGGTTGCTACGCAAATTAATGTATTCGGTTGACAGTGGGTAATAAGAGCAGCAAATAATGTAGTGTTGCGGTATGGTGTTTCGATAAAAAGTTGTGTTTGCTTCTCTTGTCGGGAGCGCAGTTCAAGCGCTTTGATGCGTTTGGTGCGCTGCTCGACATTAGTTGGCAAGTAGCCATTAAAAGCAAAACTTTGGCCGTTTAAGCCGCTGCTCATCATCGCGAGTAGCAAGGATGATGGCCCGACCAGAGGGCGCACCTGAATGCCATGCTCGTGCGCCATCCGTACCAGATTAGCGCCGGGATCGGCTTCCGCCGGTACACCTGCTTCAGAAATCAGTCCGGCGTCCTGACCCGCCAGTAGGGGTGCCAATAATGTTGGTAATGTCGTAACGGGAGTATTAATATTAAGCTCAGCGAGCTGAACGGTTTGTAGAGATCGAGTCAACTGATGCGAGGCATTAATTAACTTCAAAAAGGCTCTAGCCGTTTTAGCATTTTCAGCAATAAAGTAGCCAAGTTTTGCTGTAACCGCTTGCACGTCAACCGGAATAATCGATGTTAGGGAATTTCCATGTTCAGTTTTGGTTTGTCCGAGAGTAGTCGGAATTAAATAGAGGATGCCTGCCATGTTTGCCTTCGTTTCGAGGGATAGAAGTGTATTCGTTGAAAATAGCAGAGGTATACACTTAACCTGCGCGGTAGTATTAAGTTGTGAAAAAAGAAATTTCTACTCGACGCAGCATTCCAGTTAGCACAATCAAAGGAAGCCCGGTACGGGCGGTCGGGTCGGTGCTCTTAATTTTTTCCAGAATAGCAATGCCAAGCCCTTCATTTTTTGCACTCCCCGCGCAATCATAAGGTTTCTCAATAAGCAATTAAGTATCCAGTTCAGCATCGGAAAAATTGCGAAATGTAACGAAAGTCTGAATGTTTTCCAGTTGGACGGTTTTTGCTGGCTGGCTGGCGCGGCCGTCCCATAAATGTAAAGTGCTATGTGAAAAATAACCTGTTTTCCGCGTATTTCTTGTAATTGCCGTAGGGCATTTTCATGATTGCCTGGTTTGCCGACTTGCTCACCACCCAAAGTAGCAACCTGATCTGAGCCGATAATCACCGCAGCAGAGGTGATTGAAGCCAATGCTATGGCTCTTTCTTTTACAAGACCGATGAGACAGTCCATTCTGGCGCTTCGCCAGAATGGACTGTCTCATCAATATCAGGAACCAAGACGTCAAAAAAGATTTGTAAGCGAGACAATAATTCCTTGCGATATCTGGAACTCGAAGTCAAAATAAGACGTGGTTGTGGCCGAACTGTGATGCGAGGTCAGGCAGTGCTGCCTTGAAAAACTGTTGTGCAGATGAATGGTAAATGGGTATGGAAGCGACGTTTGGCTATGTTTGAATGATCACTCAATAAAAATAGGCTAACACTTCGACGAATAAAATAAAAGGCTGTTACTATCGCATGTTTTCAGGATTCTGCTTGGCCTATGAGTGCATTTGTTATCGATGCGTTTGAGTTTTCCCGTCTGAAAGAACGTCGTGAAGGTGCTATTCCAGTAAACGATTTGACACGTTTGATAGAAGAATTAGCTGATCCCTCTGGAATTTTAAGTTGGAAGCTGACGGGTAGTGCAAATCAAAGCGGTCACGCCCAATTAATGCTAGCTGTAAATGGGTCCCTGCAGATTATGTGTCAACGCTGTTTGACTCCTTTTGTTTTTGATATTGATTCTGAGTCTTTGTTGATTCTGGCAAAAGATGAGGTTGTTGCGGATGAAATCGATGCTTTACTTGATGATGACCAGATTGATGTGATTGTCGGGACTAAAGCACTCGATATTATCCAATTAGTTGAGGATGAGGTGTTGCTCTCAATGCCGTTATCACCTAAACATTTAGTTTGTTGTGAAACATCGGCGCACGAAGCGCTGAAAAGCGTAAAAAAAGAGTCGCCTTTTGCAATGTTAAAGAATTTGAAGTAGCAAGATAGTGGTAGTAATTTCGAATTGTGGCAATGTTGTCGCGCTAAGCGTCATGGTAGTAGATGTTGGTTGCGCATTACCGAACGTGACGAATTGTGGCAATGAGTATGAAGTCCGCGCCCAAACGTGGTAGGAAAGTCTGGGTTGTCAGTACTGAGACTTCAGGTATGTTAAAATTTTAGATCTTAGATTCAGGAGTTATCATGGCAGTTCAGCAAAATAAAAAGACCCCATCCAAGCGCGGGATGCACCGCGCTCACGATTTTTTGGTATCACCTCCATTGGCAATTGAGCCAACAACTGGCGAAACACATTTACGCCACCATATCAGCCCAAACGGCTTTTACCGCGGCCGTAAAGTGTTGAAGACTAAGAACGACGAGTAATTCTTCTATTGCTCAAGTTAG
>JACMQE010000002.1 GCA_014377145.1 Glaciimonas sp.
AACCGGTCCACTTTGGACTCCAATAATAACAACCACCAAACAAGCCAAATAACGACCCCGCTACCAATACATATTGGAAATGCGCCAAGATGTAATAAGCATCTTGCATCTGTATATCAATCGGCGTAACCGCCAGAATCAGACTAGTGAAACCACCCATGGTGAAAACGAAAATAAAACCAACTGCAAACAGCATCGGGGTTTCAAAAGTCATCGAACCACGCCACATGGTAGCGATCCAGTTAAATATCTTGACGCCTATTGGCACGGCAATCAGCAACGTTGCGTACATGAAGAACAGCTTTGCAGTCACTGGCATACCATTGGTGAGCATGTGATGTCCCCAAACAATAAATGACAGAATCGCGATCGATGCGGTCGCATATACCATCGATGCATAACCAAACAATTGCTTACATGCAAAGGCCGGATAATCTGCGAGATGATGCCAAACGCCGGCAAGATCATGATGTATACTTCTGGATGACCAAAGAACCAGAAAATGTGTTGATACATCACGGGGTCGCCGCCGCTAGCAGCATTAAAGAACGACGTGCCGAAATGACGGTCGGTCAGTGTCATAGTAATCGCACCAGCCAACAGCATTAGCGCCACCTGGCACCAGAAACGATTTCAACAGCAGAATTGCAGCCGGTGGCATCAGTCAGAATAAAAAGTTATTCATCCGTGCAAATGCCATGTCGGATGCGCCAATTTGTAACGGAATCATCCAGTTAGCAAAACCAACGAAAGCCGGCATGATCGCGCCGAACATCATGATGATGCCGTGCATGGTGGTCAGCTGGTTAAAGAATTCCGGCTTGAAGAATTGCATGCCGGGCTGAAATAATTCGGCCCGAATCAATAATGCCAGCACGCCACCGGATAGCAGTATGGTGAATGAAAATCACAAATATAACGTACCAATATCTTTGGGATTCGTAGCAAACAACCACCGACGCCACCCATTCGGAAGGTGATGCGCGTGGTCGTGGTGAGAATGATCGTGTGCGTGATCGGTTGCGGTTGTACTCATCTCAATCTCCTAATTCAATTATTTACGCACAGCCAGCACTTCAGCCGGTTGAACAATGTTTTCTACCGCTTTGTTGGACCATGTATTACGCGTGTAAGTAATCACCGCAGCAATTTCAGTATCCGACAATATAGCCTTCCATCCAGGCATCTGCATAGAGCCATCAACTTTACCTTCGAGCAGAATATGAATCTGAGCAACGCGTGGTCCATTCACAATCGGATCGCCATCCAATGCTGGAAATGCGCCTGGGATGCCCTTACCTGTCGCTTGATGACAGGCTACGCAATTTGCCATATAGATTTTTTCGCCGCGTGTTTTCAGTTCGTCAATAGTCCAGACTTTGTTTGGATTATCAGCTTGCATCGCCATTTCTTTCTTCTTGCTGTCGACCCATTTTGTATAATCGGCATCGCTGACTACTTTGACGACAATAGGCATAAAAGTGTGATCTTTACCGCATAATTCAACACATTGACCGCGATAGGTGCCGATTTTTTCAGCTTTGAACCATGTATCTCGCACGAAACCTGGAATAGCATCTTGCTTGACACCAAACGCCGGAACACCCCAAGAGTGAATCATGTCATTAGCAGTAGTGATAATACGAACTTTTTTGTTAACCGGGACGAAGACTTCGTTGTCGACCTCAAGCAGGTAGTTATCGTTTTTGAATTTGGTCGAATCGACAATTTGCTCGTGCGGTGTAGATAGACTGGAAAGGAAGGAAATACCTTCGCCTTCGCCCTTAAGGTAGTCGTACCTCCACTTCCATTGCATCCCGGTCGCCTTGATCGTCAAATCGGCATTTGACGTATCTTTCATGACAACTACGGTTTTGGTCGCTGGCAAGGCCATTCCGATAATGATCAGAAAAGGAACTACGGTCCATGCGATTTCAACCTTTGTGCTTTCATGGAAATTAGCCGATTTGTGGCCGCGTGACTTGCGATGCTTCAGAATCGAATAAAACATAACGCTAAATACAGCAACAAAGATCACCAGACAAATAATCAACATCCATGTGTGCAGATCATAAATCTGTTGCGCGATTTGCGTCACAGGCGGCTGAAAATTCAATTGCAGTACCGTAGGACCTCCAATACTGTCATTCACGATCAAGGACGGCAATACCGTCAGGGACAGCGCAGCGAGCATCAACGATATAAGGCGCTTTGCATAGTTCATCTTTACCCCAAAACCCAAAAATTATAATTTTATCGAATGCCAGACCCGCCTTCATGTTGCAACTCTTGTCTCAGTTCAAGTTACAACTCCTGTACAAATTCGCGCCGCCCCCCTTGCCTTAAAAACCACCTTACCTAAACCTAGATACCATTCGCTTTTAGACAAATCAATTTTCTACGAGAAAAATTCTATCTAAATTGAACGTAATGCCAGTCTATATTGATCAAGGTTCTGTGCCTAAACCAATTCTACCAACAGTCAAACATCCTACATAGCAATGTTCTTGCGATCAGTCACATGCCTTACGTAAGCCAGAAATACGATGCCAACAGCCAGCATTTTCAAGGTCAGCAGCGCAAACTAGTCACTGCCAGTGACGCGTAATATACTTGTGTAAAATGGCTGTTAACGTGGTGCAATTCCGCAATTGCGCTTCCAATCCCATTCGCGCCGCATCATTGTGTCGCACTTCAATGCATAGAATTAGTCCATTCGGACAAGCTAAAACCTTCGAAGTATAAAAAATAATAGGACTTATTCTCAAAGAGAAATAAGCGCTGAAAGCGAAGTCGAAACTTTGATCCCGCGTTGAAATTTAAGGGCATTTCAGCGTGTGCAAGAGGGCGACTATTCAACGTTCCAAAATTAGTAACGCCACCCATTTCAGACTATAAATAGATACTACTTTTTATCTATTTACATGCGCACTGGTGCATAGAGTGTTGTTTTATGCACTAATTCAAATCTGCTAGCGGGTGATCGGCGTGATACATAACAGACCATGGCCGATAAAAAATCCATCAATCCACTCACTGCCCACATTTTCTAAGGTCGCGTACTGCCATTTCGGTTGCCGATCTTTATCAATAATCAACGCCCGAACTCCCTCAGAAAAATCTGCCTGCGCAGCACAATGCAACGATACAACGTATTCCAGTCGAAAAATTTCAGCAAGAGATAAATGGTGGGTGCGAAGTTGCAACGTATAGGAAAGACATGGAGAGCCAGGGCTACCGGCGATTAATGTTGCGGAAGCTTTTTGTAACCAGACGTCGCCAGTATCTAGTGCGACGATGGCCCCAAAAATTTCCGACAAGGTCAGCTTGCTACAAAGCTGGTAATTGGCGCAAAGTAATCGACCAACGGCGATGGCAGTGAAGATGCCTTCTGTACCGACATCATGCTGCGTTGCAACAAACGGGGCAATAAAACATCATCGCCCTCACCATTCCAATGCAGCGATAGTATTGCGTCAAATACTGCTTGCTTGTTGTTCTACGCAATCTGGTGGTCTGCCAGTTTGGCAAAAATCGCATCAGTTGCACCAATCGATGCGCCGGTCAACGCTAGAAACAGACCAATCTGGCCTGGCATACGGTTCAAAAACCAAGTGCCGCCGACATCTGGATATAAACCGATATTGATCTCCGGCATCGCCAACCGTGATTCTTCTGTCACAACCCGGTGGCTAGCACCCGCCATCAAACCGATACCACCGCTTATCATAATACTGTGGCCCCATGCAAGAATTGGCTTTGGGAAAGTGTGAATCAAATAATCTAGCCGGTACTCACATTCAAAAAATGCGCCCGCATAAGTATTACCCTGAATATTCTCGGGATCGTCGGAAGCAAGGGTGTGCCAACATGGTTTGATATAGGTGCTGTAAATCGCCTCCAGCGCAAAAATATTTTTCGCCCGCCACCTGAATAACCAAGATGGCAATCTGGGGATCGGAGGCCCATTTCGGTAACTGTGGATCAAGCAAATCCACCATCTCTAGCGAGATCGCATGTAAGGTCTTTTCGGCATTCAGTTTAGCAATTCCGATGCACTTTCCATTCTGCGTCGTCCGCTCTTCAAATAAAACCGGTGGTAAAACTGATGGTGCCAACACTTCTGCATTTATCCGGCTCATTGCCTATCCTCGTTTGATTTGCTGCTTAACAATTTTTTGAGGTCAATGAAAGCCTGCTAATAGGCGACATTTTCCACAGAATAGCAAGAATTGACATTGACATAAATGTCAAAAAAATGGCAGGATAAGCCATGACTAAAGCGGCACTCGAGATCATTGCAGAACTCAGCAATAAAAAGGGCGGCACCGAAAAGTGTCACTCAAACTCACAGCCACTTGGTGTGGCCGGCTACTCGCCCAATGCACCGAACTACCGATACGCTACTGGCACTTGAATGTTAATTTTTGCAATCCCGTTGAGACGATTGCCATCAACTTAATATATGGGTCAAATTACTTCGGTAACAAAACTATGTCGATGACATTGATGACGCCATTAGATTAATACACATTGTAAGTGCTGATATTAGCTACATTGCCGCCATCATCAGTGATATCAGTATTGTGCATACCATTTTTCTTAAAGGTCAATTTACTAATGCTAGCAGTTGGCAACTCAGCCATGCCCCCAGCTTTTTTGATCGCCCTTGAAAGGGTAGTAAAATTATATCTTCCTGGTACGAGGTGATATGTCAAAATTTGGTCAGCGTTGCTTTATTTTCAGGTTTTACCAGCTTATCGACATTGCATGCCGGTAGCTTGTCAAAGTATTATTGGTTGGTGCAAAAAAGGTGAAAGAATCTTTTCGTTTAAGCGTATTCACCAGTCCAGCCGCTTTTAATGCTGCGATCAACGTGGTGTGATCCGCCAAATTCACTGCGTTATCGATGATATCCTTGCGCGGAAACATACTTTGTTCGTCCACTATTATGGTGTTTTCAGTGGAAGCAATATTAGCTGCCAACAAAGCTGAGAGAGGCTAATTACATAGGTAAATTTACGCATGATGTTTTCCTTAAAAGAGCAGTGTTCGATCTTGCAGACTTATATACACGCGCATTTTGAAACTGGATTCAGTAATTTAACAAAGTTATACAAAAAATACTACGGCGTGGCGCAGGGGAGGAAAATAAGCGAAAAATTAAGCCAGGATTATTGCCGATATGTGTGGTTATATGTTGATTAAATTACTGAATTAGTTGGGCCACTGAACTAATTAGAAAAAACGAAGTAAGCCGATAGGCCGGATTCTGTTACGACAATAAGACTTGCGCCCGATCATTATGACAGCCATCCTTCTAGGCGCTGAATTGCTCCAGCACTCAAGCTTCCTACCCGCACGCTCCGCGAGCAACATCAACGCGTGCCTATTTGGAATTGCTCCGGGTGGAGGTTACCGCGTTTCACCGTAACCTAATACGCTCGTCTCTGTGGCCCTATTCCTCGCCTCACGGCGGACGGCAATTAACCGTCACCCTGCTCTATGGAGTCCGGACCTTCCTCCCGCCATATAGTTTTCAATATACGACCAGCGGCTGTCTAGCCTACTTCATTTAACATTTTACCTCAATACTGAAAGGTAGCGAGAAATACCATCGACAGCGGCAAAAGCTCCGCTTGCATAATTTTAAAACAGCATGAGATAGCAATCAAAGCGTTATGGATCGTCATTATTTGGAAAGCTAAAGTAGGTAAAAGAGACAAAAATACTACCCATGCTATGCTATGGCATGCACAATTGGGCAGACGCACATTACAATACTCCATGTTCTTTTACTTAGGACCTATTCGAAATCTTATTGCATTTATGTTTATCTTTGTAAACTGTATAGATAAGAAAAAAGCGATACGATACATAAGTGACATAAGCCAAGAGCTGTTTAATAAGATACTGCTATTGGTAGAAAGCGCGAGGAA
>JACMQE010000229.1 GCA_014377145.1 Glaciimonas sp.
ATGCTCCATTGCAGCGGATTGGTATCCTGAAATTCATCCAGCAAAATATGTTTGTAACGCTTGTCTAGCCGACTTTGTATATAGGCTGCAATGTTAGGATTAGTTAACAGACGATAGGCTTGCCATTCCAGATCGGCAAAATCGAAGACACGTTGCTCCGCCTTGATCGACTGATACTTTTCCACGTAAGCATTGCCGGCGATGAACAACGCCTTATTCAGCGCCAGCATGTCACGTTCACCACTACGACGGCGGAGGTGCTTGAGAACTGCACCAACCTCCGAAAACGCGTCATCGAAAACACTGACCCCATCGGCACCGAAATTATTTTCCAATGCTTTTTTAAGATTGTTGGTTTTAGTATTGCCGCGTAGTTTGCCATTATCATCAAAAAACTGATGACACAACGCATCAAAGTTTTCTACTTTGGGCCCTGCGGTCAATGCGCTTTCCATCGCCGTTGCGCGCTTTTGATTGGTCGCGGTACCCTGCCCTAGCAGCCACGTAATATTTTTTATATTATCGATCAGTTTTGCGTCAGCCCACAACGATAGCCTGGCATCGCTCTCAGCATCGGCTCCACACAATGCAGTCAACCATTGGAGCGGTGTCTCCACATCTTGTGGCGCAGTGCTGCTGGCCCACCACTCCGCACGCTTATTGACGAAGGCGTTCAGCAATTTTCGGACATTGGCGTCGCCAACCAATTGATATAAGCTCAGCAACGTTTGCTTAAGGTCTGTATTGTCTTTGTCGTTCAGCGATTGCATGAAGCGCCGATAGGTATTGGTTAATAATTCACCAGTTCTTTCGGTGAGCGCATACCCGTGCGGCACGCCTGAATTTAACGGTGCAATTTGCAACAGACGCGCAAACCAACTATGAAAAGTATCGATAGACAGACTTTGCGGACTGGATAAAACGCGCTCATACAAACCGCGGGCAAGCGGCATTACCTGCGTAAGGTCTTGCGGCTGAATACCGCGTTCTTGCAGAAGAATCTGTACCTGCGTATCCGGCTGTAATGCTAGATCGTGCAGCAGTTCTAGCAAGCGCTCACGCATTTCCTGCGTTGCTTTGCGGGTGAAAGTGATGGCCAGCAATTCCGAGGGGGCGGCACCTGCCAATAATAGCCGCAGCATACGCCCTACAAGCAGCCAGGTTTTTCCGCTTCCGGCACAGGCTTCCACCACTACCGAATGATAAGGGTCACAAGCGGCATTAATGAAACGCTGCGCTGCTACCGGTTCGCCATTCATTTGGTACGGATGGGACATAAAGATCGGCGCGCCCGCTAGGTCATTCTTTGACGGATTTTTTTGATCTATCGTTGGATCCGTCGTCAGATCAATCATTACCATGCTCCTTTGCGACATAAGCCCCGCACATCACAGTATTGGCATACTGAATCGGTACCATTTGCTGGCAATGGTGCACCATCGGAAATCGCTTGCATCGTGTGCTGAATATGTCTCTCCAATATTTTCTGCGCCTGCACATAGTCAGGTGCGGTCACGTCGCCTACTTTTTTTTTAGTGACTTCGAGTGCGACGTAATGTGCAGCCTTTACCGGTACATCCGATAACAAGCCATAAAAAGCTAATTGATGATCTTCGTGATCTTTCAATTTTTTATTCAGCATGATGATGCTGGTGGATTTGTAATCCAGCACGGCGCGTTCACCGATAGCGTTTTCATCAATCCGGTCGACACGGCCATGCAGGGTAATGTCAACAGACGATAAAGGCAAAAGTTTTTCATAAGCCTGTTCGCCAAAGACAAAATGCCAGCCTAGTGCTTCGCGTTCGTTGGCCCAAGTGACGTAGGCAGAAATAACTTTCTGCCAGCTTGCGTAATAACCCAGTGCCGCCGCATTTTTTGCGATAACTTTGTCAAATAATTGCTTCGAAATAGCGATCAATAATGCGACACGCAAATTCAGCTCTTCTTGCTGATTACCGATTGATTGATCCCTGAGTGTCTCGTGATAGGTCTGAAGAATTTGATGTAACCAGCCGCCGTAATCGCGCTTTTCCGGCATGTCAGAGAGTTCATTAAGCGATGCCAATACCAACATCCGCTTGGCAAAAAATTGATAAGGACAGGCAACAAGGCTGTTGTAGCCACTGGCAGAAAGACGACCTGGCCGCAGCGCGGCGGCAACCGGCGCAGGCATCAGCGCTGGCGTCGCCTGTAGAGTACGCTCGGCAATGATGGCACGATGACGCGGCAGTGCGCCAACGCCAGCCTGCGCTAACGTCAATTCAAGTCGTTCAATCCACGGACTGACCGGATTGGGTTCACCATCCTGATAGGCTTGCCATGATAACACCACTTGAGGACTCATCGCCAACAATTCAGCCATATCCCGCATCTGCTGACGCTGGCGACTTTCAAGGGTGGCCAGACCTAATTCACGTCGTACTGTATTGGCGAAGAATAACGTCTCTTGGGGTTGCGAAGGAAGATGACTGGCATCGGCACCGACCAATAGTACTGCGTCAAAATCGCGCAAGCGTGCGCCGTTCAACGGCAACATAACAACCCGGCGATCGCTGACAGAGCTAATAAAACTGGTCTCATCCAGTTGCAGGTTAACCAGTGCACGCCATTCGGGGAAAGAAAAGAGTTCTAGCGCTTCTGCATTTCCGTCTGCCTCCTGACTTTCCCCCGCCATACCCTCCAACAGGTTTAAAACTTGCTGCCCTGCTGGATCTTCATTCAACGCCGCGGCAACGCCGATGGTCTCTAGTACACTGCCGGTGTTGATCCAGCCTCGTAAGGTTTTACACCCCGTATAGGCGCCCGCTTGTTGCGCCAGCAGGGTGACCATTTGTTGCGCTTGCGACACGTCGACTAGCGCATGAATAACGCTATCCCACTCCCCCAAAACATTGGCGCGCCGCAAAGCAATTTCAATCGCCATTACTTGCGTAGATTTATCCGCTAGGTCAGCCAGCACAAAAGGTGATTTCAAAAAATCCAGCAGCGCAGTTGTTCCGCCGCGTTGTGTGAAGATGTCAAACCATGCAGCAATGACAGATGCGGCCCGCGTGGTAGATAATTTCCAGCCTGTTTCATCCGCCACGTGTACTTGCGCGCGCTCCAGCAAAGCCCGTATCCGCCTTGCGACGACCCGATCCTGCGCCACAATCGCCAACGCGGTTTTACCGGCATGCAGCCAATCAAGGATGGTTTGTGTACCCTGCACCGCTTCATCTTCAAGGCTGTACGTTTCACACAACGCGACCCCTGTTGATGGCGCTACCTTAAACGCAGTTGATGCAAATAAGTCATCAAGGGGTGCTTGTCCCCTACTTTTCACAACCTCTGGAATAGCTGGCATAAAGTCGATTACCTCGGGCCACGCGGCAGCATAGGAAGTGGCGATGCGGTCGGACCGCCAGTCGAGCGTAATTTGCAAAACTGGTTGATGCTTAGCATATGCGTCCAAAAAAGCCTGTTCCATCGGCTCTGGGGCAACGGAACTGATCCATGCCAGCGGCGAATTGGCCTGCGCGGCAAATTGCAGCATTTGATCAAAACGCAGCGCCAGCGCATCGTCGCCATCCAGCTGGCTTTTCCAGACCGACCATACCAATTGGGTCTCGTCAGAAAGTAAGTGACGGGCATTAGGCGTCAATTGCTCCAATGCAACTTCCCAACGCTGATTAACGTCGCTAGCATCATGTATCAACGGCAACAATGCCTGTGTCAACTCATCCGACAAGGCCAGCAGCGTTTGCGCCAGCGGCAACAAATCCACATTACGACGCGCCGTAAATATTTTCTTTAACCATGCATGCTGACGTAATTCTGAATACAACCGCATTAAACGTTGACTACCTAAACTGGCAATAGGCATATTTAATGCTGGCGGCAAGGTTTGCAACAGCGCTGACAAAGTATTGATACGCGGTGGGATAAATGCACCGGCACCAGGTAAAGTGGCTGCCAACGCGTTTTTCAACAACGATGTGTGCACAAATGCCGGTACGATCACCCGCCAACTGGAAAGATCGCGGATATTGTCACCACCACTTTCTTGGCAAGCGACGGACAAAGCACGCGCTGCCTCTGTCCAAAAACCATTTGGGGCAATCAATAGAGGCTTAGAGGTAGACTTAGACGGCATATTACTCATAAATTGGGGGAGCTGCGGAGAGAGCTGACGTCGCCAAAACATGCTTATAACGCTGCTCTTTTTTGCAACAGACACTTTCCATTTTATGCGAACAATTGGCGTAAACAGGTAAAAAATAAAAACACTGCCTCCCCTTTTTTATTAAAATCGGTTATTATTTGGCGAACATCCTGCCGCATCACCTCTTAGCACATCCGTAAAACTTGAAACCTCGTTCAGCGTCCTCACTTATTTATGAAAATAGGGAACCCGCTGCAGGCAGCGGCCCAAATACTTCGGATAAGTTGTCTTGGCACACATTAATTCTTTTTCCCTCTACCCGAGGAAACCATGAGCGAAAACATTAAACATATTACCGATGCCTCTTTTGATGCAGATGTACTTAAATCAGATAAACCAGTACTGGTCGACTTCTGGGCCGAATGGTGTGGTCCATGCAAGGCGATTGCACCAATTTTAGAAGAAGTTGCCAAAGAATACGACGGCAAGATCTTGATTGCCAAGATGGACGTGGATAAAAATCAGGCAGTACCTGCCAAATTTGGCATCCGTGGTATTCCCACATTGATCCTGTTCAAGAACGGCGTAGCAGCGGCTCAAAAAGTCGGCGCGTTGGCAAAAGGCCAGCTGACCTCGTTCATTGATAGCAATATTTGATATATTTGATGTAAACTGCGAGCAATCGCGACGGTGCGCCCGCACTGTCGCCTGAAATTTTTAGACAACACCGTACAAGTAAGCTACTCACACCACGTAGTCCCCTCCCCCACCATACGACTCCCACTCCGGGACACTCATATATATGCATTTATCTGAATTAAAGGCGCTACACGTCTCCGCTCTGCTAGAAATGGCAATCGGCCTGGACATCGATAACGCCGCGCGCTTGCGCAAACAAGAACTGATGTTCGCTATTCTTAAGAAACGCGCAAAATCAGGAGAACAAATTTTTGGCGATGGCGCTCTAGAAGTTCTGCCCGATGGCTTTGGCTCCCTGCGTTCGCCCGACGCCAGTTATATGGCGTCCACCGACGACATTTATATCTCGCCTTCCCAAATCCGCCGTTTCAATCTACACACTGGCGATTCGATTGAAGGTGAAGTCCGTACCCCGAAAGACGGCGAACGTTATTTCGCGCTAGTCAAAGTTGACAAGGTCAATGGTGAGTCACCGGAAGCTTCAAAACACCGCATCCTGTTTGAAAATCTGACACCACTGCATCCGAACAAACCGCTGCCGCTTGAACGCGACATGCGCGGCGAAGAAAACATCACCGGCCGCATTATTGACATGATCGCGCCTATCGGTAAAGGCCAACGTGGTTTGCTAGTAGCGTCGCCAAAGTCGGGTAAATCGGTCATGCTGCAACACATTGCACATGCGATCACGACCAACCATCCTGATACAGTGATGATCGTCCTGCTGATTGACGAACGTCCTGAAGAAGTGACCGAAATGCAGCGTTCTGTGCGCGGCGAAGTGGTTGGATCGACTTTCGATGAACCTGCTACTCGTCACGTTCAAGTCGCCGAAATGGTTCTAGAAAAAGCCAAGCGCCTGGTCGAAATGAAAAAAGATGTCGTAATCCTCCTGGACTCAATCACCCGTCTGGCACGTGCCTACAATACTGTAATCCCAGCTTCCGGTAAGGTACTGACCGGTGGTGTAGATGCAAACGCATTGCAACGTCCAAAACGCTTCTTCGGTGCGGCCCGCAACATCGAAGAAGGTGGCTCACTGACCATTATCGCCACTGCCTTGATCGAAACCGGTAGCCGCATGGATGACGTGATTTACGAAGAATTCAAAGGGACCGGTAACATGGAAGTCCACCTGGAACGTCGCCTTGCAGAAAAGCGCGTCTACCCAGCGATCAACCTGAACAAATCTGGCACCCGTCGTGAAGAGCTACTGATCAAACCAGATCAACTGCAAAAAATCTGGGTCTTGCGCAAATTGCTCTACAGCATGGATGAAATCGAAGCGATGGAATTTATACTCGACAAAATCAAATCCACCAAGACCAATCTTGAGTTTTTCGATATGATGCGACGTGGCAACTGATAAAGTTGGTAACTTTAGATGAATTTTACTAAGATACACTCAGCTACAAATTAGTCATCATCCTCAATGAAATGATTAAAAAAGTCTGACCTGCGATCAGAAAATACGTTTGTTGAGAAACTAATTAAAGCGCAATAAGAATCAGCAACTCTCGGTAGACGATGGAAAAACCACAGCCCTAAGAACAGAATGATGACGCACCTTGAAGCGTGGGAACAATCCAAAAAAGTATCCTAAAAATCTTTTCCAACATCATCGATGTACCTGCTGCGAAACAAATGTCTATTGCATAGAGACAGATAGAACGCAAAATTCTGGCACACCTGCAATACCCCGAGATAAATCTTATAGGTTTTTTTGATGCGACCGTTGGGCGCAATTATTCTCGGCGCGTGTGTGGATCGTATTGGCCGCCGCAAAGGATTGATTGTGAGGCTAACGTTAATAGCGCTAGGAAATATGCTAATCGCATTTGTACCCAGCTATGCCACCATTGGTTATCTGGCGCCATTTCT
Source organism: Glaciimonas sp. (assembly GCA_014377145.1). The sequence continues at coordinate 6,725 of JACMQE010000229.1, forward strand.
GGTGCTGACAGGTCGTCTGCTACAAGGATTCTCTGCCGGCGTTGAGTTGGGTGGCGTATCTGTATACCTGTCAGAAATGGCGACACCCGGTCACAAAGGATTTTATGTCAGCTGGCAATCAGCAAGCCAGCAAATCGCCATTATCGTGACCGCTGCAATCGGTTATGGGCTTCACGTCAATCTGGCACCAGCCTAAACCCTGATTGGGGATGGCGCATTCTGTTCTTTATCAGCCGCATGATCGTGCCGGTATTATTCGTTATTCGCCGTTCCCTGCAAGAAACCGATGAATTTCTGGCGCGCAAGCATAAACCGAACATGCGCCAGATTCTACGCTTGATGGTAGCTGGCATGATGCATCTCTTTCTACTTAATCACCGTCTACAATCGGACTTTTGGCAAAGCAGCACTAAAACTGACCACTACGGACGCGCTGGTTGTGACATTTTGTGTCGGTATCTCTAACTTTATCTGACCTTGTCATGGCTGGTAGTAGCACCGAGTTTCAACAGGATGCTGATTTTTGAATTATGGTTGTCATTTTTATATTTCAGCTATAACGGTGCGATGGTAGTTGCAATGACAGAAGTCATGTCAGTCAACGTCCGCGCCTTGTGCTTCTCACTGGCCTATAGCTTGGCCAAAGCGATTTTTGGAGGGTTTACAACAGCGATTGCAACCAGTTTAATTGAATTTACCGGCAACAAAGCAGCATCCGGTCTGTGGATGAGTTTTGCTACTGGGTGTGGCTTGATTGCTACCCTGATAGTATACCGAAAAAGCGAAAACCAACAAATAACCTCAGTAAAAGTCCAGGTTTAAGTCTAGTCCTAACCGCTACCTGACTAAATACTTACACGAAATCATCCCCAGTGGCGTTGTGCTCCCTTAGCCGTACTCACGTACTGTCTTCGTCGGCACGCCTTGCTGAAACAACTTTGCGTAAATTCTATTAAATATACTGATCGACAATATCATTGCTGGTCAATGAACGAAAACACCGGATAGCGTAAACTAATACGATTGCACTTTTACTGTATAATGACGTATTTTTCACTTCGGCAAGTGATCGACAATCGGGTCAGGAAGCACGACGACCGACAAAGTGACGATTGGCTACTAAAATTTTTTGAGGCAATTATGAAAGATGGCATTCACCCAAATTATCGTGTAGTTTTGATCCAAGACATGTCTTGCGGTTTTCAATTCCTCACGCGCTCGACTATTCAAACTCGTGAAACAGGCACTTTCGAAGGTAAAGACTATCCTTTGGTAAAGATCGAAGTTTCTTCGGAATCACATCCGTTCTACACTGGTCAACATAAAATCGTTGATACAGCTGGCCGCGTTGATAAATTTCGTAAAAAATTTGGTACTGTTGGATCAAAAACATCTATTGCTGCTGGTTAATTTACGACAGTCAATTATTTCAAAAAAAGGCAGCTCTAGCTGCCTTTTTTATTTTTAGCTGGGCAACACACTACAATACAGCCTGGTTAAACAGCAACGTTCATATAGCTGATGGGTTCGGCAAGAGCCGTTGGAACTCGACATTGCCAAAGACTGTATATCCGATAATATGTGTCCTGTACATTCTTTGCCGCACAATACCTCCAACGCAACATTTTCATAAAGTCTACATTGTGATGAAGCCAGTTCGCCTTCCCGCTTCCGCCACCAGCGCACTGCCACGCTTGGGAATGTGGGCTCTTGGTTTACTCTATATTTTGCCAGGCTTAATTGGTCGCGATCCTTGGAAAAATGACGACGCTTCCAGTTTCGGCATTATGTGGACCATGGCCCACGGCAGTCTCAATACCTGGCTGGCACCCCAAATTGTTGGCTTGCCGATGCCCGGAGAAAGCCCCTTAACTTTCTGGGTCGGAGCAATTTGCATCAAAATGTTCGGCTGGTTGCTTGGCGATCCATTAGCAGCGCGACTATCAACAATTATTTTCTTTTTAATCGGCTCACTGTCGGTCTGGTACGCCACCTATTTACTCGGGCGCCGTAACGAAGCCCAACCGCTTCGACTGGCATTCGGCGGACAACCAGAATCGAAAGATTTCGGACGCACAATGGCCGACGGCGCTTTCCTGATTTATCTAAGCTGTCTGGGTCTGCTATTACACAGCCACGAAACCACTGCAAAAAGCTTGCAGATGTCACTAGTCGCCTATGCAGTCTATCTCACTGTGCGCTTATTCGATGCGTCCAGCACAGCCCCAAGCACCACGCGCACCGCCGCTTTCACGCTCCGCAGCGCAGCATTACTCGGCATGGCGCTTGGTTTACTCACTCTCGCACGCGGCTGGGGTGTACCACTGACAATCTTCATTGGCTTGATCACTTTAGCCCTGCTGCGTGCAAAAAATATCACAATCCATCTGCTTCTGGTGACTTTACCCATAGCCATCATCGTCAGCAGTGCATGGTTTCTGGTCAGCTATTTATTACTACCAAATGGCAATAATTTCGCGTTCTGGCAAGAACATAATCTGCGCCAATTCGGCTGGCCCACCCTTACCGGATTCGCATACTATTTCAAATACGGTATCTGGTTTGCATGGCCAGTATGGCCCTTCGCTGGATGGGCCGTATATGCATGGCGCCAGCAGCGCAAGGCGCTCCACATTACCCTGCCACTGACATTTTTTATCAGTTTGACAATTATGATACTTCTGATGCCGTGCCCAAATGAAGGCATTTTACTTCCTCTACTACCGGCTTTGGTAATTATGGCAGCATTCGGTCTGCCAACAATGAAACGTGGCGCGATCAATGCGGTCGACTGGTTCTCCGTCATGACGCTCACAACCTGTGCGGCTTTCATCTGGATCGGATGGATCGCGAAAGAAACCGGTTGGCCCACACAAATTGCCATGAATGCTTATAAGATGGCACCCGGCTTTAAACCCGGCTTTAACATGACCGCACTAACGATTGCCATTCTCGGATCGATTTGCTGGATAGTATTAGTCAACTGGCGCTTGTCAAGGCGACCCGCGGTACTCTGGCGTGCTGTCGTGTTGTCATCGGGAGGTGTCGTATTATGCTGGCTCTTACTGATGACGCTTTGGCTACCATGGATTAATTACAGCAAAAGTTATGCAGGCGTCGCCCTTCAAATCGATGCGCATCTACCAACCGTCAAGCAATGTGTAGACACCAATGTCGGCCCTGCACAACGTGCCTCGTTTGCCTATTTTGGCGAAATTCCCTTTTCTAAATTCAGCCAGAAAAGTTGCGATTTTCTACTATATCAAGACAATAACAACACCAAATCCGACGACGCTGTCATCTGGCGTCAGTTTAATGGTCATTGGAAATTGCTATGGAGCGGACGACGTCCCTCTGACCGCGACGAACGCTTCCGTTTATATCAAAGGGTGGGCAACTAATCGCTGATCTGGTTGCTTTAGCGGGTAAGCGATTTCGCGATTTTTCACTTTCTCAAAAGAACCATAGCCCGCTAGCCAATAATTCGAGGCCATAGAGTGCAGCACTGCATTCGTATTACGCACCTGCAAAGTTACCATTATTTGACGATAACTTGTATCATACCAATTTGGGAGCGGGTTTGGTCTCAGGCTATTTTCTAGGTCTCGATCCATTTGGCATCAGCCCGCCAGCACTGCATGACGCAGCCGGTTTCTCGATGAAAAACAGTGCCAATATTGATTTAGTCGTTGGCAGCTTGCTATTTTATTTCTACATTTTGCAACGTCGCGCACAGCAACAACAAGTTAAGTCATTATTAAACTGGTCAGAAAAACCTACCATTTTATAATTTCTCAAATAAATACCATTTGAATAATTTTAGGTATTGATCAGACGATTTAAATATGCCACAATGGAAAATAGATTGCCGAGATGGCGGAATAGGTAGACGCACGGGACTCAAAATTCCGCGCTGTAAAGCGTGCCGGTTCGATTCCGGCTCTCGGCACCAAGGTACGAGCAGTAGGTCAGCATAAAGTGTCGCAAACCAAGTAAACACTGGTTCTGCAGCGTTTTGCATTTCGGCCTAAAATCTCAAAATACCCCTAAAAACCGCTTTTCAATGCTACCCTTTACGAAAATATTACGTAAGGCTAGTTTCAAAAAAGACGGCATCGTCTGGCGGGTCTTGGTTTGCATCAAAGGTGTACGCAACTCTGGAACGTTCGTAACCAAAGCGCAGGCCCAAGCATGGGCAGCAATGCGGGAAACAGAAATACGCGCCCACAAAGAATCCGGCGTTGTTGTTGGAAAAACCTATTGTGATGCTTTCGAGCGGTATGAAAAAGAGGTTTCCCGAACCAAACATGGTTTTAGTTGGGAGGCGTTACGTTTATCGGCCCTGGCAGATACTGTCGTAGGTAGAACGACCTTTGGCGATGGCAAATTCAGCGAACTGACTTCTGACTTTCTAGGTCAATGGCGTGACCTCAGAATCAAGACGATAAAAGGTTCTACGATTAATTGAGATTTGAATTTTCTTTCGCATGTTTTACCACTGCGCAACGTGAATGGGGTTAGACTGCAACAAGCCAGACGACCGACGTACGCCGCCCTAAGAACCCTATACCACGTAATAGACGTATTTCAGATGATGAAATTGATCGTCTATGCCTTGCGCTTGGTTTTAGTGATGAAACGGACCGAAATGTATCATTGCCGTCACATCAGAAGTGCGTATATAGAACTTTACAACTGGAAAGTACGCTATGACTGGCTTGCCTATCATCTGTTTGACTCGATTAATGAGGTACAAAATTTTGCTACTAGTCAGCTATGGACTTACAATCATGACCGGCCTCACATGGGCCTGGGCGGCATCACACCAAAGCAAAAACTGGCCTTGGCCGCTTAATTTCTACTCTTAACGCTTCTTAAAAATGGGGAAACTACCCCTAATCTTCAAGAGTTAACTGGAGACATTGGTTTTAGGAGTAGAGTCGCAGATGAGGAAGAGGTCGGATGTATAGAAACAGATGCGAGGGAGAAAAATTATGTCTTTACTGGTTCTTCTTTTGAAGCTGTCTATATAAAGGCTGATTTTCTTCTAAAAATATCTGCATCAGAAGATTCTTAACAATTAGCATCGAAGATGCACCTTCGCCTCGCGACATCATACATAGCCGCCTTTTTCCCTGGACTGTTCAGAACTTTCAGTACGGTGAAGTTCGCTATCAAATAAATCTTCTTCTATCGATTTGCGATTACACGAATGACCTTGCAAGGTGTCGCATGCTACTTCAGAAGCAAGGGAAAACTGGGCTTTTTATAGTAGCTACATCTGCAACTAATATAGCTTGTACAAGCTATAAACAGCTAGCGACTGCTATCAACGTTCCGAAATCGCATCCACTACGCACAACGCCGTCATGTTGACAATACGGCGTACCGTTGCTGATGGCGTCAAAATATGTACCGGCTTGGCGCAACCCAACAAAATTGGGCCGACTGCGACGCCATTACCAGAGGTGGTTTTGAGCAGGTTATAGGCAATGTTAGCGGCATCGATATTTGGCATCACCACCAGATTTGCTTCCGCCTTCAGAGGCGAATCCGGCATCACTTTTTTCAGCAGCCCGGCATCAAGGGCAGTGTCGCCATGCATTTCGCCATCGATCTCTAAATTAGGAGCACGCTCGCGCACGATGGCTAGTGCTTTGCGCATTTTTTGTGCAGAGGCGCTATTACTGGAACCAAAGTTGGAATGTGATAGTAATGCAGCGTAAGGTTTTATGCCGAAGCGCTGCATTTCTTCTGCTGCCAGAATAGTGATTTCAGCAATTTGTTCGGCGGTTGGATTTTCATTGACGTGGGTATCAACCAGCACTAACTGATGGTTCGATAAAATCAACGCGTTCATCGCTGCATAGACGGTGACGCCTTCCCGACGGCCTAATACTTTGTCGATATAGGTTAAATGCAGACCATGCGTGCCGTAGGTGCCACAAATCATACCGTCAGCATGACCTTTGTAGATCGCCATCGATCCGATTAGGGTGTGACGGCGACGCATTTCAAGTCTGGCGTATTGCTCGGTTACACCTTCACGCTTTGTCATCGCCAAAAATGTTTGCCAGTAATCACGATAACGCTCGTCGAAGTCCGGATTGATAACTTCAAAATCAACATCGACTTTGAGGCGTAAACCGAAACGTTCAATGCGTTGTTGCAGAACCGGCAGGCGACCGACCAGAATCGGCTTGGCGAGATTTTCATCGACAACGATTTGAACGGCACGCAGCACACGCTCTTCTTCACCTTCAGCAAAGACAATCCGTTTTTTCCCCACTGGTGCTTTCTTGGCAATCTGAAACATCGGACGCATGAAAGTACCGCTGTGATACACGAACTGTTGCAGGCGACCTATGTAAGCTTCCATATCCTGAATCGGACGCGAGGCAACCCCAGATGCTTCAGCAGCTTTTGCCACCGCTGGCGCAATCTTGATCATCAGGCGCGGATCGAATGGCTTAGGAATAATATAATCCGGGCCGAATGACATATTGGCGATGCCATAGGTCGCAGCGACTACGTCGGACTGTTCGGCTTGCGCTAACTCTGCAATCGCATGCACGACCGCGATTTCCATCTCGCGGGTGATAGTGGTGGCACCGCAATCAAGGGCGCCACGGAAAATATAGGGAAAACACAGTACGTTGTTAACCTGATTCGGATAATCCGAACGGCCGGTTGCCATGATCACGTCGTCGCGGATTTCCTTGACGTCTTCAGGCAGAATTTCCGGATTTGGATTCGCCAGCGCCAATATTAAAGGACGCGGGCCCATGACCCTCACCATGTCCTGCTTGAGCACACCACCAGCGGATAGACCCAGGAAAATATCTGTACCGAGCATCAAATCAGCCAACTTGCGTGCCTCAGTTTTACGGGCAAAGCGTAGCTTGTCGGGGTCCATCAATTCAACGCGGCCTTCGTAGACCACACCAGCAAGATCGGTGACAAAAATATTTTCAATCGGGAAGCCCAAATCAACGATCAGGTCAAGACAGGCTAGCGCTGCGGCACCGGCACCCGACACAACCATTTTGCAATTCTTGATATCTTTACCGACGACTTTGAGGCCATTCAAAATAGCCGCACCGACGATGATGGCAGTGCCGTGCTGATCGTCATGAAAGACGGGAATCTTCATGCGGTCACGTAATTTACGTTCAATTTCAAAGCATTCTGGCGCCTTGATATCTTCTAAATTAATCCCACCGAAAGTCGGTTCCAGCGAGGCGATGATGTCGCACAGTTTGTTTGGATCGTTTTCATTTATCTCGATATCGAAAACGTCAATACCGGCAAATTTTTTGAATAGCACACCCTTACC
>JACMQE010000230.1 GCA_014377145.1 Glaciimonas sp.
AGAGGAGATTTCATCGAGGTTGGATTCAAGTAGACAATCAAGGAAATATATCATTTCGGTAAGGAAGCGTATGATTTCGGTAAGGAAGTATGTACATTTGCAGAAGGTATTTCCGAAATAAAATCTCAGATCGTGAATTACGGCGTAACACTGGAGCAAGGTTTTATAGCATGTGAAACCTTTGCGTCCGGTATTAATATCGCTGCTCAGATTTCTGGAAGTGATACATTTAAGCGATTGCTGAAAAACTGGAAAATTCATGTAAAAATTTGGTAACAACAGTTTATAGAAATAGCCATACGAATACCAAAATTATCGATGATTCAGATATTTGATTAATTGGTAATAATATAAAGATTATTCATATGTTTCAATCAATCCTAAAATTTCTTAAGTTTACAGCTTGCACTTCAGTAATATTGGGGTTGATAGTTATATTTGGATTTGCTTTTACAAGCAAACCCGCAGAGGCGCAGACTGTAAAAAGCTATGAGAAGGCAAGTATTCATTTGCTCATCAAAAGCAATAGCAAAGAAGAGTATCGAAGGGCAATGGAATGGGTTGTTGTAACGCCCCCAACGTTGGACTCAAAATCTAGACTATTTCTGGGTGGGTATCATGATTCTTTGCAAGAATCAAATCCGATTAGTTTCACTATATCCAGGGATAGGATTGTAATTTTTGATGCCAAAAATACTGATTTTGAAAAAGATATTATTCCGAATACAAATAATTCATTTGGAAAATCCAGCATTACACAGATTTATGTAGTCGTACCATCGATAAAGGCTAATGATCTGATTCACTGGGATTTTGTGCGGACAAGCAATGGCTCATCATTTCCAGGAAAAATATCATTTTCAGAATATTTGGACTACGCAGCAATCACCAAGAATTTTTCATTTGAAGTTACTGCACCCCGTGATCTCAAGCTAAATTTTGAAACTCGCGGGTTCGTTTTTGTAAAGTCAGAAGTTGGTAAAGACCTAACGCGATGGAGCTATTCAGGCTCAATACCTTATACGCCACAAGCTGAAGAGGAAGGCAGTCCGTCTAAGCTGGATAGCATGCCAGCGGTATTTATTACGTCATTCAAGGACTGGGCAGATGTTGGAAACTCTTATTTGGCACTGGAAAAAGAAGCCTTGGCACAGGGCTCATCTGATAACACCCTAAGCCAGATGGCAGGTGATGCAACGGCACCCAGAGAAATTGCAGTGCAAATTCGTCAATGGATACTTAAAAACATTAAATACGACACGACCAAACTCTCTACCGAAAACAAGGTAAAACCAAGACCATTAAGTGAAGTTTTAGAAACACGCAGCGCTGACTGTAAAGAAATGGTGATGTTGTACAAAGCTGCGATGCGGGATAAAGGGATTGAAGTTCATACTATCGGTGTTAACGCTTCTGGTACGCGATTTAGAAAACCCAATATTCCAATTTATGCGATTTTCGATCATGTGATTGCATTCATACCGTCATTAGATATTTACGTTGATATTGCTGATTCCAGCGCTCGTTTTGGTGTGCCCAGCGCTGGCCTTTTGGGTACGCCGTCACTCGATTTTGAAACCGGAGTTTTTGCCGAGATATCTGCCAGTAAAAATCTCTCCACCTCAAAATCGACGGAAACTATAACCATTGGGAATGAGGGTACGGTTACCTCTGAAGTAAGGATAATTGCTAAAGGACATAACGCGAGTTATTTTGAAGAAATTCTCTTACCGGTAGTTAATAAAAAACAGGATTTTAAATCCTATCTGAAAGTCAATGAGGATATTGAAGCAAATACTGCTGCGTTATTTTATAAAAAAATTGGTTCCGATGATAATGAAATTGCTATCCTGTCAAGAGTAGTTTTTAATGAAAAAATTTCCTTGGCCAGCAATTCATCTTTAATACTGTATGGGTCTTTCTATTCGTCTATAGCACATCTAATTCCCTATTTTCCAAGCGAGAGGAAGCGAGTTAATCCGAGAATATGTACTTTTTCTGATATATATAGTGAAGATGTTATCTACAGTTTTTCGGTGCCAGTTACTATTGAACTTCAAACTGAAGCAGTCTCACTGGAGAGTCCCCCGTTTAAATACGTACGTAGCGTCGAGTTTTTGAATGAAAAGAGTATAAAGATATCGCGGAAACTTACCCGCGAATCCGGTGTTCCAATATGCAGTGTTAATGACTATGAAGAATGGGGAGTACTCCAGAAAAATATGTTTCGCGACTATAAAATAGTCGCTCGTGCAGTCCTGGTGGCTTATAGAAATGCAAAAAAGTGAGTTTTCTTCGCTAAGAATTTTGTTAAATATTATTTTTGGAATGTTATCTTTTATATTCGGTTTAATTTCTATTATTTTTATAATCATTGGCGGCCCCGCCAGTGGAGTTTTGGGTACTCTATGGGGGGAGGCTTGGTTCCCCGGATATGCAGGTCTTATTTCTCGGCTCCTTGGCAGCGCGATTGGCTTGTTGTGTATTAGCGTTTTTGTTCTGTGTACGCCTAAAGGCTCTGCACGGTTTTTTTGGATCGCACTTTGCGGATTGCTCCCTTTGCTAGCCTATTTGCTTTTTGTTTTTGCTAGGCTTGGCAGTAATCCCATGAAGTTGAGCATTGCCATAGATATCGTGTTTTTATGTCTGGCGCTGGTTCGGCTTTACAAGGCACGGCGCCCAGGCTGATGCATGCCTTGTGTTGATGAAAGCCATCCTTCAATCCGAATCTAGTGAATGCGCGCTGGCTAGCTTGGTCATGGTGTCTGCTGCGCACGGGCTGAATCTTGACCTGTCCGATCTGCGTCGCCGGTTTCCTGTTTCTCTCAAAGGCGCAACACTTACCCAACTGATCAGCCAAGCGGGGCAACTGAACTTCAGCAGTCGGGCGATACGGCTCGATTTGCACGAGCTGGGGCAATTGCAGTTGCCATGCATCTTGCACTGGGACATGAACCACTTTGTGGTGCTGAAGAAGTTAGGCCGCAAGGCAGTCACTGTCCTGGACCCCGCCGTTGGCGAACGCCGCCTGAGCCTTGATGATGTGTCTCGTCACTTTACGGGCGTGGCGCTAGAGCTGACGCCAAATGCCAATTTCAAACCGGCCAACGAACGCAAAAAGGTAGCGCTGGCCGCCCTAACGGGTAACGTACTGGGCCTGCGGCGTTCTTTGTTTCAGATATTTGCCGTGGCAGTAGTGTTGGAGTTGTTTGCGCTGGCGTCCCCGCTTTTAAACCAACTGGTGGTGGACGATGCCATTGCGACACATGACACCGATTTGCTAACCATATTGATCGTTGGCTTTACATTATTGTTAATTATTCAAACACTGGTTGGCTTGGCCCGAAGTTGGATGGTGATGGTGTTGGGCCAATCGCTGAGTTTGCAGTGGGCCGGCAATGTGTTTGCGCACTTGGTGCGCCTGCCCATTGAATATTTTGAGGAGCGGCATTTTTGGCGTTATCGTCACATGGGCTAATAGCCGCTGGTGGGTGATATGGGTTCGTCCTTAAGTGGTGGGCAGAAGCAGCGGGTGTTGCTAGCCCGTGCGCCTTACAAGAATCCCAAAGTGCTGGCCCTGGACGAAGCTACCAGCCACCTGGACATTGCCAACGAGCGCCGGGTGACGGATGCGCTGGCGGCCATGCCACTCACCCGCATCATCGTGGCGCACCGGCCTGAGGCGATTGCGGGAGCGCAACGGGTGGTGGGGGTGGAGGCGGGGAAGGTGGCTGTGATGAGGGCTATTGCCGCGCAGCCCTAGAGATTGCTATTGAATACGTAGCTGCTCAGGCAGGAAATACGTGGGTCAGCAGCCGATTTG